>JAEUAF010000249.1 GCA_019695485.1 Sorangium sp. | reverse complement strand
CGGTCTCCTCGCTGTTCTTGTTGGCTGCCGCGGCGGCGTCCAGCGCCGCGCTGAAATTGCCTCGCGCGGCGCGCAGCGCGGCCAGTGCGAGCTCGATGTCATTCTGCACGGTGCGCCGCAAGAGCTTCTCGTCGAGGCGCGCGCTCTCGAGCTGCGCCAGTCGCTGCCTGCGATCGGCATAGCGAAATCCGGCGTCGAAGATCTGCCAAGAGAGGTTGAGTGAGGCTTGTTCGTCGAGCGCTTTCTCGCTCGGTAGCGGGTTCGGCACCCAGCGCAGCTGCCCCGACGCGGTGAGCGAGGGAATCAGCCGATACAACGGCTCATTTGCTGAGGCCGCCAAACCCTCGTTTCTTTCATGCAAAGAGCGCACGTCCGGGCGCCGTTCCTCGGCCGCAGCCAACATATGCCCGCGTCGCTCGAGCGCGGTCTTCACCTGGTTCGAACGGGCTTGTTCGAAGTGTTGGGCGGCTTTGGTCGTGTTGTCGGGCGCTACCAACGGCCCCGCCACCTGTTGTCCGACCACGAAGGAAAGGGCGAGGTAGGTCCGCTCGACGTTGCCCTGGGCGCCCGCGAGCTGCGCCTGCGAGGTGGCAACTTGTAGTTCGGCTTTGGTGACATCGTTCGTGCTCGTCAGGCCTGCCTCGGCGCGCGCCTTGGACGCCTCGAGGCTCAGCTGAGCGCTCTCGAGTTTGCGCTTTGCGGAGGCCAAGACGCCCTCCGAGGTGAGAACCTGAATGAATGCCTTGGCCGTATCGAAGGCGAGCTGGCGGCGGTCCTGCGCGCTGCCCCACTTTTCCGACTCCCGGTTGTGCGCTTGCTGCGAATATTGGGGAAATGCGCTGGGGTTTAGCAGCGGCTGGGTCAGGGTGAGCGCGCCGTTGCTGGTCGGATTGCTGCCCTTCGTGCCAGGGTGGTACGTACTGCCGCCCGAGGCCGTCAGCGTGGGCAGGAAGGCGTCGCGCGCGCGCTCGAGCTGGGCGTCAGCGACCTCGACTCGCAGCGGCGCCTTCTTGGCGCGTTCGTTGTTCTGGAGCGCGAGTTCGACGGCTTGCTCCAGGCGCAAGCCCTGCGCCGCGGCGAGCCTTGGACAAGAGAGCGCGAGCGCGAGGGCGAGCGCGAGCAAGTATTTCCTCCAGATCAAGCGAGCCTCCCGTCAAGTTGGGTTAGACTTCGAGCATGCACGGTCGGCTTGGTGCACGCGGGCTCGGCATCGCGACGTGGCTCATCAGCCTGGCAGCCTGCAGCTCGTCGAGCACGACCTGCATTTGCGACGTCGCGCTCGGGAGCGAACGGCGCGTCCTCGCCTGCGGACAAAGCGCGTGCCTGGCAGGGGTCACGGTCAGCTGCATCCAGAAGGATACGAGCGTGCAGCGTGGCGCATGCACGGCCCCGCCCACCAACGCTGATTTCGGCGCGAGTTGTCAGGATTTGCAGAGCTTCTGTGAACTCAGCTGCGCCGCGCCTGCCTCGGCACTGGCGGATTGTTTGGCAACCGCTAGCGCGGGTGACCCGGCGGCGTGTGAGGGCTGGGTGATCGGCAGCGGCGTGGCCTGTCATCCCTGACGCACCGTGCGTTGTGTCTGCATGGGATGGCGATGTTCGCGCGCCTGTAAACGCGTGTCATTGCGGATTACCGAGCGCCGTCGGAATTTTGCGGCCCGTCACCGCTAGCAGTGACCCTAGCCGATTCCGTGATTAGTGCCGATTCGTACGAGTCATGGAGACGCGCCAGCAAACCCTGGCTCTCCGCGAACGCCAATCCCATGAGCTCGCCCGGGCGTGTGGCACCGCGATCGACACGAAGCCATCCGATCGCACGAGCTCGAGGGCGTGTCCCCGAGATCGCCGGCGCGTGCCCGTAAACGTAGCCGTGCCCGGGTCGGAGCCGTAGGGCCGGTCGAAGGCTAAAGTGGGGCGTTTCTGCGCTGGCTCGCTTGTTGCTGGGCTGGGTTCCGTGTCCCAGTCGATCGTCGAAGCCGCGGAACTCGTCCCAGAGGTCCCAGCTCCTGTTTTTCCCGGGCAGGTCATCGGTGACCGTTACGTGATTGGGTCGGTGATCGGCGAAGGCGGCATGGGGGTTGTGTGCCTGGCCACGCACGTGCACCTCGGAACGCCAGTCGCGGTCAAACTGATCCGCGCAGATCTGCAGCATGACCCGGACTCAATAGTTCGCTTTCGGAATGAAGCGCGCGCCGCCGCAGCATTGAAAGGCGAGCACATCGCGCGCGTCTACGATTTCGGGCAGCTCGACTCGGGTGAACCCTACCTGGTAATGGAGCATCTCGAAGGGATGGGTTTGGACGCGTTCCTCGCCGAGCGTGGGCCGCTCGCCGTGGCAGAGACGGCGGACATCGTGCTGCAAGCGTGTGAGGGGCTCGCGGAAGCGCACGCTGTGCAGCTCGTGCATCGTGATATCAAGGCCGCGAATCTGTTTCTGGCGCGACGCCCCGACGGGCAATTCGTGCTAAAAATCCTGGATTTTGGCATCGCGAAGCGGCTCGTCGACGGCGCGCTCAATGGCGTGACCAATCCCAAGACCAGCGTGGGCTCGCCCTGGTACATGCCGCCCGAGCAGATGCTGGACCCGACCCGAGTGGACCAGCGCGCGGACGTGTGGTCGCTCGGGGTGTTGATCTACGAGCTGTTGACGCAGGAGTATCCGTTCAACGGTGATAGCGTGGTGCAGGTTTGTGCCAACGTGCTGACCGCGCCGACACCGCCTTTGCGCGCGCTGCGCCCAGAGATCGACCCGGACTTCGAAGCCATCGTGCAGCGCTGTCTCGAGAAGAAGATGGAGCAGCGCTTCAGCAGCGTCGACGAGCTTTCGGAGGCGCTGCGCCCGTTTGGTTCGCGCCCGGTGCAACCCGCGTCGCTGCTGGCGCCGAGTGAGGGCTTGAATCTGAGCGCCCCGCTCGAAGCTCCGGTTGAGGTTGAAGTGCCTTTGGAAAGCTCGCCTGCCGTACCGCTCGTGCGCGCCAGGAGTGAACGCGAAAACGCCACAGTTGAGTCACGGGCGCCCGGGGCGTTCCGCCATCCGCGCCGGCGTTCGAAGCGGAAGCGAGCCGACAAACCGCGCCGGAAGAGTTCCGCGGGTTGGCTGGCGGTCACCGCGATTCTTGCGCTGCTGATTGGGGTGGGCCTGTCTTGGTTGGGCTTTCCCTACGTGTATGCGCGCTACGGTGCGCCGAACTGGCAGAAGATCGCATGGCGCCTCGAGGGCCTGCGGCTTCCCGGGGACCCGAGCTTGAATCCGGGGCCAGCGGCGATGCCGCTCGAACGGGTGGTGCGCGCGCCAGAGTTCATGATCCCGAGCGCGAGTGAGGCCCACGCGCTCGCTTCGACCGCGGGCACGCCCGAAAGGGCTGCGAACTCGCCGCCAGTCCTCACGCCCGAGGAGGTTCAACGACGCGCCGAGCGCTATGAGCGCTGGCTTCGAGAAGAAGGCCTGACTCGTCTGAATGGTCAATCGCCGCTCAGCGACGATAGCCCACCACCCCGACCCGACACGAAAGATTGAGGCCCTCCGTGACAACCCAACAGACGATCGACATGGGAGTTCCGAATCCCGCGCGCGCGGCTCCGCGTCCAGTTCGCATAGAAGCAGCAGGGCTGACGGACGTCGGGCGTGTACGCGCCAAGAACGAAGATGCCTATTTGATCGCAACCCTTCAGCGCTCGATGATCGTGCACGATGCTAGCCCGGATGCGGCGCGTGGCTGGGTGCCGGGCGAAACGGCCGGAACGCTGCTGGTCGTCGCGGACGGTATGGGCGGCCAAGGCAGCGGTGAAGTGGCGAGCCAGGTCGCAGTCCACACGATCGTCGGCTATTTGCTGAACGTCATGCCTTGGGCCTCGCTCAAGGCGAGCGAGGGACTCGGCCGCGATTCGACGCCGTCGCTGACAGGCGTGCGTGGGGAGTTGTCGACGGCGCTGGTGACCGGCGATTCCACCGTGAAAGCCGTTGGTGCGCAGGCCGGCACCCCGCGCATGGGCACCACTCTGACCATGGCCTTGGTGCAATGGCCCATCTTGTATGTCGCGCACGTCGGCGATTCTCGTGGCTACGTCGCGCGTGGCGGACAAATGCATCGATTGACCACCGACCACACCGTCGCGGAGCAGATCGCCGAGCGCGATCCGACGTTGATCGACGAGGGCTCGGCGTTCCATCACATGTTGTGGAACTCGCTCGGCGGCGGCGAGGAAGTAGCGCGGCCCGAGCTCACCAAGTTTCTGCTCGAGGTGGGCGATGTGCTCTTGTTGTGCTCCGACGGGCTCAGCAAGTATGTGAGTGAGGCCGCCATCTCGGAAGTGCTCGCTTCCGGCGAACCGCTCGCCGCGCGCTCGGCCAAACTCGTGGCCAGCGCGAATGCAGCGGGCGGCCCTGACAACGTGACGGTCGTAATCGCTAGCATCGGGTGATTCGGGGTCGGCGCAGCGGATGCGCCGTCCAACGCGCGCTGCCGCAGAGCGTGCGCGGGCGCGCTCTCGGAGTGCTGCGCGGGGGCTGTGGAGCCGAGCCGCCCGCGCAGCGGCGTGTTGGCCCGGCGCTTGCTCCTGGACCTGAGCAGGGTCATGTCCTCACAAAGTCTGTTTCGCGGCGTGGCTATGGCTATCGACTGGACCCACGCGCTGGTGATGATCGCCTGGGGGGTGGGCTTGCCGCTGCTGGTGTGGCACCGCTTTCCGCGGATTAGTCGCGCATACATGTGGTTCGCGATGAGCTTCGTGGTGCTGAGCGTGGTCTCGCACGAGATCTTGGGCGAGTGCTTCCTTACCACGCTGGCGCGGGCGGCGTGGACGTCGGGGGGTGGGTTTCGCGAGCGGGTGCCCTTCACGGTGCTGCTCACGAATGCCGTCGCCGGAATTCGCCCCAGCACGCGCGCGGCCGTGCTCGCCTGGGAGTTTGCGGTATTTGCGTCCAGTCTCGGCAGCTTGTGGTGCTGGCACAAAACTCATCCTCGGCGGCGCGGGTCTGAGCTGGCTGCGCGCACGCCCGTGAAGAGCGCCTGAGCAAGCGCACGACCGAGGGGGCGCTATGCTTCCCCGGGTGACGAGAACGAGCGGTTTGCCGCGTTCGCATGCCCTGTGGCGGCTGGCGATTGCGCTCGCGTGCTTGGTGCTCGTGCATCTCATCGGGCGTGGCGTGCTTGCGGCGTCGATCGCGCTGGCGCCAAATGCTGCTGGAGGCCGCAAGGTCGTGCCCATGCCGACGCCGCTGTCTGAGCGTCACGCCAAGTCCGCCATGTTCGTGGTCGGTGCGGAGCCGGTAGAGCTCGCCGCCTGGATCGTCGAGCCCGCGGCTCGTGAGCCCAGCGGCACGATAGTGCTGCTACACGGCCTACGGCTCGACAAAGCGTCCCTCGCCGGGGTGGCAGGCGCCCTCGTCGACGCAGGTTATCGCGCAATTTTGGTCGATCTACGCGGGCACGGCGAGTCGACAGGCCGCTATCTCGGCTACGGAAGCAGCGAAGCGCGGGATGTCTCCGAGCTCCTGGATGCGCTCAGCAGGCGCGGTACGCGCCTCGGTCGCGTGGGCGTCTACGGCTATTCGTACGGCGCGGCAGTCGCACTCGAGCTCTCCGCGATCGACCCGCGTGTCGTCGCCGTAGTCGCGCTCGCGCCGTTTTCCTCTCTACGCGAGGCGGCTCGAGACTACCGGCGCAAGTACTTGCCGCGCGCGCTGGATCTCATCCCAGATGCATGGTGGCAAGGCGCCGTCGACGAAGCAGCTGAGCTCGGTTCGTTCGACCCGAACCGCGCTGGGCCGCTCGCCGACATCGGGCGCTCCTCGGCGCGCCTTCTCTTCATTCACGGCGCTCGGGACACCCAGGTTCCGCTGCGTCACAGCCGCGCGCTGGCGGCGTCCGCGAATGGCCGTCCTGAGCTTCGGATTGTCCCTACGGCCACCCACGAGACGTTGCTTGCCGACGCTGATGGCGCGTCGCGCCGCGCGGCCCTTGCGTGGTTCGCTCACTGGTTACCGCGTTCAGCGCCCTAGTTTCGAGCGAAGCCGGGCACCGAAAGAAACTGGTGTCGCGTGTCGGCTATCCAAATTATTTCCGCTGCTCGGCGCTGAAGTTTCAGCGTGGTTCTTGCGCGTGCCCGCGTTCCTCGAGGTCGCTGCAAATCTTCATCTCGAGGACGCGCGCTGCGTGACAAACCTTTCAGCATGACCGAGCGTGCGTTTCAGGTGCCGAGTGGCGTGCGCAAGCTGAGTGCCTTTGGTTTGCAAAGCCGTGCCGGAGGTGGGAAGAGATAGTGAACTCGCGTGGGTTTCGAACAGCCCTTTCGCGTCTCTCACATGGTGCGCATTCTACTGATCGACGCCGACGCGCAGGTTCGTCAGCTCCTGACTTACTCTCTCAGTGCGGTGGGCCACGACGTCGTGGTCGCGCAAACCGCGGCGGAGGGGCTTGGGCTGATTCACAGAAGATGGCCAGATTTGGTGATCAGCGAGCTGTTTTTGCCCGACGCCGCCGGCGGGGCGCTCTGCCGTGCGTTGAAGAAGGAGGCCTTGCCAGACGAACTTCCGCTGCTGATCCTGAGTGAGCGCCATGACGAGGTGGATCGCGTGTCTGCCTTCGAATGCGGCGCCGATGACTACGTTGCCAAACCGTTCAGCCCGCGCGAGCTGGTGTTGCGCATTCGCGCCGTGCTGCGTCGCAGAGAGACGCCTCGTTCGATGTCGTCAGCGCTGAACAACAGGTTGCAGCTCAATCAGGAGGCCCACCGCACGTGGGTGGAAGGTCATGAGGTGCACCTCACGGTCATCGAATTTCGACTGCTCGCAGCCTTACAGGAAAACCAAGGCCGAGTGCTGTCACGCGAGCGGCTCTTGGTGCGAGTCTGGGGACACACCAACGTTTCAGAGCGAACCGTCGATGCCCACATCAAGCGGCTCAGGCTGCGTTTGGGAGTGGCGAAGGTCTGTGTCGAAACGGTGCGCGGAATTGGCTACCGCTTCGCGGATTCTGTGACGCGAAGCAACGGGCGCTGAGGGGCCGCGGCGACTCAAGTCGCCGCACTCTAGGCCCAGAGCGTACGCGCCAGCGCTTGTGCCATGCTGCGTGCGATCGCGGGCGGCGGCGCGCCGGCGACATCGAGGAGCTCGGGGGCGACCGGGCAGTCGAGCTCGGCGAGCAGGGATTCGACGCTGGCTTGGCGGGCTCGCCGCACGCGCTCACGCGCCTCTGCGCTCAGACGGGGCTCGGCCCAGCGCGCGACGCGAAATGCCAGCGCGGAATGCCGTGTCTCGTCGCGAGCGATGCCGCGCATGGCGCGTCGCACCTCCGGGTCGCTCGCGTGTTCGGCCTGGTAAGTGGCGACGAGCGCGGCGAAGGTCTCGCGGACGCAGCCCTCGGCGGCGTTTTCGAGGGCCAGCACTTCCAACGCCTGATTCCTCAGCGGTGTCACGCGCGGGGACACGTAGCGCCCGCCAAAGCGCGTCGCG
>JAEUAF010000157.1 GCA_019695485.1 Sorangium sp. | reverse complement strand
CTGCTCGCTGCCGACGACGTAATAGGTGTACCTCCCGGCGGAGGCCGTATCATTCGAATAAAAACCAAGCTCGTGCCTCCGAAGTCGAAGCGCGGTGTTCACCAGCGCGACGTGCGAAAACGCCTGCGGGTAGTTGCCGAGCAGGCGGCGGGACGGCGGGTCGTACTCCTCCGAGAGCAACCCTAAGTCACTTCGCAGGGTAAGCAGTCGCTCGAATACTGCTCTCGCTTCGTCGGCGCGACCGAGGAGTAGATAGTTGTCTGCAAGCCAGAATGTGCACGGCAAGAACACGCCCTCGTTAGCTGGGAGGCCATCGACGCTCTCCTTCGTACGGTAACGCGCGACCAGGCCATCTTTGATCAAGTAGCGCTCGATGAAGGCCACGGTGCCGCGTACGCGCGCGTCGCTCGCCGGCAAAAAGCCCACGACTGGGATCATCAACAAACTCGCGTCTGGCTCCTTGGACCCATAGTACTGGACGAACGAGTCGAGCTCTGCGTCGAATCCGTTGGCGCAGACGCAGGCGTGGATCTCGTCGCGCACTTCACGCCAGCGCGCGACGGGCCCGTCCAAGCCGAAGCGTTCGACGCTGCGAACGCCTCGGTCGAAGGCGACCCAAGCCATGACCTTGGAGTGGGTGAAATGGCGGCGCGGTCCGCGGACCTCCCAAATCCCGTGGTCGGGCTGACTCCATTGGGACTCGAGGAAGTCGAGCAAGGCGCGTTGCAACGGCCAGCTCGGAGCTTGCTCGGCGACACCGCCCGCATGCGCCAGGAAGAGCGCGCTCATGACCTCGCCGTAGACGTCGAGTTGCACCTGAGCCGACGCCGCATTTCCGGTGCGCACCGGCAGGGAGCCCTCGTATCCGACGAGCCACGGCAGCTCGACCTCTTCGATGCGCCGTTGGCCATCGAGCCCGTACAGAACTTGAAGACGCGCCGGATCGCCTGCAATCGCGCGTAAGAGCCAACCACGCCAGGCCGAAGCCTCTTCATAGTAACCAGCACCCATCAGCGCTTCGAGGGTCAGCGTCGCGTCGCGAAGCCAACAGAAGCGATAGTCCCAATTTCTAACGCCGCCGAGCTTTTCGGGCAGCGAGGTGGTCGGCGCCGCCAAAAGCCCGCCCGTCGGCGCGTAGGTCATCGCTTTCAGCGTGACGAGGGAGCGCAGCACGCTCTCTGCGTGAGGCCCCTGGTACTCACAGCGGCGCGACCAGTTCTGCCAGTCGTCGACCGTGTCTCGAATGGCTTGCTCGGGAACCAAGCTCGATGCTGTGGGCGCATGCGAGGGAGTCCAAGTGAGAACGAACGGTATTCGATCCCCTTCGCGCACCACGAAATCGGATACCGTCTTGAGCTCTTCTCCGCGAGTCTCGACGGGTGTCGTCAGCAGCAGGCGATCCGGACCCGCGATGGCTTGAAGTCCGCCGTCCACCTGTTGCACCCAGGGCAGCACGGAGCCGTAGTCGAAGCGAATCACTAGCTCCATGCGCATCGGCACGACGCCGCGCGTACCGATGACCATGCGCAGCACGTCGGGTGCCGCGCTGCGCATCGGCATCAGGTCGACCACGGTGACCGCGCCGCCCTCGGTTTCGTACTCGGTCTCGAGCACCAGCGTTCCGTCGCGATAGCGTCGGCGAACACTGCTCACGGGCACGCTCGGCGCCAGCTGCCAGCGACCGTTTTCGGGACCCCCGAGCAGCGCAGCGAAGCAAGCGCCCGAGTCGAAGGCGGGCAAACAAAGCCAATCGATCGAGCCGTCCTTGCCGATCAACGCGGCACTCTGACAATCCCCAATGAGCGCGTAGTCTTCGATCGGAGAGGGCATGCGGCTCGAGTCTAGACGGTTTCTGGCCGCACTGTTCGCCGGCGTACTTACGCACTGCACGGGAGCCAGGGACGAAGACCCAGGCGCGCTGGGGTCTGGGCGGACTGGGGCCTTCTTGCCATTCGCCGCTAGGGCCGCCAGCTAGCGAAGACCAGGCGGCGATTGGCGGCTTGTTCGCTGATCGAGAATTCACCCCACACGGGCGCGAAGTAGACGAACGCGGCGAAGGAGAGCGCGGCGAAGGCTCGAACGGCGTGGGGGTAGGCACGCTCGAAGCGCGCCGCGACACCCGCGAGCAGGACGAGCGCGAAAGCGTAGGATGGGAGGTAGTGGTAACCGAAGGTGTAGGTGCCCCGACCAACGATCCAGGGAGACAACAGAGCGAACCAGCCCAGAAGTGCGATTAGCTCGGCGCGCAGCGAGCCGACTTCGGCAAATTGGGATGACAGCCATCGACGTACGCGTGGAACGCAGCGCAGCGCCGCAAGCAGAGGCACGCCGAGCACGAGCAACGTCGCGGAGTACCAAAGAACGGGGTTACCCGCGCTCGAAGCGTAGTGGTGCGTCTTGCCGTGGAGCCACCACTTGACGACGATCGGATGATAGAGAACGAGCCAGCTATACCAGGGCGATGCGAGCGGATTATGCTGGTGACCGAGCTCGACGTGATGCCAGAAGAGCTCGCGCATCGTTCGCAGCAGCGCGCTGGGATCGTGTGGCTTGCCGGTGAGCCAGAGCGCAAACGTCCAGAGCCCCACGTGCACGAGCGGCAGCAGCACGAATAACAGCAGTGAGCGGCGCGACACGTGGCGGAGCGTGAGCAGCGCGGCGAGCGCCGGGATCGCCGCGAAGGCACCGCTCCATTTCACCGAAGTGGCGAGCCCCACGAACACCGCAGAGAGCGCGACGCCACGCGCGTTTCGCGCCGTCACGGCCGCGAGCACGCTCGACAAGACCAGGCAAGTTAGCAGGCCATCGAGCAGCGCGACGCGCGAATAAGCGATGAAGAAGCCATCCGCGGCGACGAACGCAGCCGCGAACCAACCCGCGCGCGAGCTCCGAAACAGACAACGCGCGAGCCAGTAGGAGACGAACAGGTTTTGGATCCCGAAACACAGCGAGACGCAGCGAAAGCCAAGGGAGTTGTAGCCAAACGCCAAGAGGCCTGCCGCGAGGACGAGTTTACCGAGCGGCGGGTGATCGTTCGCGTCGGGGAGCCCGAGCAGGTAGTTGTGCGCGTTCTTTACGAATAGCTCTTCGTCGAACGTAAACGTCGCAGGCTCGGCGACGTGCTGGATTCTGAGCGCCACGCCAGCGACGATCAGCGTCAACAAGCAAGCGCTAACGAGCCACGGGCCTTCGAAGTGTCGTTCGAGCCAGGCGGGCCACGGGCGCGTCTCGCGGCGCGGAAGGTCGACCAACGCCCTCACGGTGGAATCTCACAATCGGTCAAGAAACCGAGCGCGATGCTACGCTCGAGCGGCTCGAACTTGGCCGTCGGCGCCCAGCGAAGTGACGCCGACCTCAGCGCGGAAGCGACGTGAAAGTTGCAGACGACGGTGAAGCGCGAACTCGGCAGCTCAGCCGTCGGGGGAAGATTCGACCAAAGGCCGGCCGCCAACAGCAGCTCGCCCTTCACCGAGTTGTACGGCCGCAACGTGTGCCGCTCGTCGAGCCCTGCTACCGCGTTTCGCGCGGCGTCGAAGCCGCAGCGCAAGCCGGTCAGCACCGCATTCGATGCGCACGAAAGGTTCTGCTTGTCTTCACGGATCAGCGTGATTTCGATGAGTTGCGCGGTCCCAGCACGAAACGAGTCCGCCGCGGGATAGGTCGCCCGGTAGCCGCTCACCGAAAAGCCGAGGTAGAGCAGCACGGCCGTCGACAGAAGCGAGCAGACCAGCCAGAGCATGATCTGCGACTGTGCCAGCGGACGCGGGCCAACTTGTGCCACGTCGGACATCGGCGTCGCGACAGGCAACACCTCCCTCCCGGAATCCGGTGAAATGACTGCCACTGACGACCCCGTGCTCCGCATACGCCTGGGGAAGACCGCAAACTCCATGCCAGCACGCCCCTTGGACGTCCGAGTCAGCGATGCAGGCGGCCGGGCGTGCTAGGCTGATTCGCGATGGACGGGAAGCACTCGTCGCCACTCTGGCCGTTCGCGGTCGGTTGTTGTCTGACTGGGGCGGTGGTCCTCGGTTGGCGCGTGGAAAACGGCGAAGGCACCGCAGCCGGTAGCGCTCGGGACGCGAACAGCAAGAGTCTCACTGAGGTTGCCGCAGCATCGGTTGCTCCACAGTCCGCCGGCATCACCAGCAAGCCCGCGCCCGCTACGTCCACGAATGCCGAGGCCAAAGAGGACACCGTCGCGGACACGGGTAGCTCTGTTGCGGAAGTGTTAGCGCGCTTGGAAGCCGAGTACCGTCAACGCAACACTCCGAAGCCCGCCGCCGACCCGCCCGCAGCAGCGTCGACAGCGGCGCCGCTCGCTGACGAACCTGCTGCCACTGAAACCTCTCCGAGCCCCGAGGTAGCGGCCGCGCCACCCAAATCTTCTGCGACACAAGCGCACTTAGCCGCGCCACCCGTCGAGCAGAAGCTCGCATTAAACGACGCGCAAGAGGGGACGGCGCCCGTTGTTTCCGTGCGCATCGTTCAAGAGACGCCGGTCAACGAGGCTGGGCAGCAACGGCTCGAAGCTGAGTTGCAGCAAGTCGCAACTTTGCAGCAGGTGACCGCGCTCCAGCAGGCCGCGCTCGCGCAGCAAACGGCGCTCGTCCAGCAATTCGCGCTGCTCCAATATCTCCAGCTCTTCTCGCAAGCGCCGAATTCGCGCGTCGCCGTTAGTGCGCCGGGGCAGCGTCGCGCGGCATCGCGACGCATCGTCGACACGTTGCCGAGCTCGATCAGCGCGACCGATAATCCCTGGGGCTTCGAGCTGCAACCGCTCGTCTTGCCTCGCTAGACTTCCGCAGTTCAAGGTGAGCTTTGCACGCAAGCGTCGGCCCAACGGGTTGCGTCTTGGGCGATCACGCCAAAAAGGGCGTCTCCATCGCGAAAGGTACCGAGCGCGCCTTGACGCGCCAAAATGCCTAGATAGTGATGGTCGAAGTCCACGAACGGGTAGGCGCCGTACGCGCCCGGACTCGAGTTGCGATGACCCGCGCCACAATCGAAACTGTCCGGGCCGATCGCCGTCGGACATTCGAGCCAGTTGCCGAAGCCATAGGCCCAATCCTGATTCAGGGCGGTCAGCACTGGTGAATCGACCACGCTGGCAGCGCCGCGTTGATTGTCGAGCATGGCGGTCTGCGTGGCAGGCTCGAGCAACTTGTCATCGTAAACGGCTCGAAGAAACATCATGTACTCGGCGCCGGTCCAATGCATGCCGCCTGCCAAACGCGGATTCGTGAGCGAAGGAAGGTCGAACGCGGCGCTCGGAAACAGACCGGTTCGGGCCTGCCACGCCGTGAAGAGGTCGGCAAAGCTCGTGACCCCCGCCGCGCGGACCGCCATCAAGCCGGCGATCTGCAGGTGCGTGCTCGAGTAGTCGAACGCCGTGCCGGGCGCGGGAGCGTCGGCGACGTTCGCCGTGTAGGCTCGCTGCACGCAGTCAGCAAAATCCGCCGTCTTCGAGTTGATACACAGCGGCTCCTTGCTAAACCCCGACGTGAACGACAACAAGTGCGCCAGCGTGACGCCTTCGATTTGCCAGAACGGAAGCCACTTCGAGGGCTGGTCATCGAGCGAAAGCAGGCCGCCGTCGACGAGCTGCAAAATCACCGCAGCGGCAACCCATTTCGAGGTGGATGCCGATTCGTACACCGTGTCGAGCGAGGAATCGCCGTGTGAGTACACGAAGCGATGGCCGTCCGCGGCCTCGAAGGCGAGCGTGAAGTTTGGGTCGCCCGTGATTGAGTTATCCGTCGCCGCCACGTCCAGCGAGTCTGTCATGACGCGCTCGAGCCGTGACCGCTCGGCCTCGCAATCGACCGGAGACAGCGCTCCCCCTTCGCCGGCCAAACTCGACGATTCGCCGGCGCCGCCGCCCTGGATTGAACCTGCAGCACCCCCACCGTCACTGGCTCCGCCCGCGCCGCCACTTCCCACAGCGCCGCCGCTTCCGCCCGCGCCGAATGGCGCCCCGCTCGTGCCGGAGCAAGCCGTCAACAGCGCAAGAGCGCCGAACCGCGTGATGCCTTTCATGGCGTGAGCATGATGCGCGCGACGCCGTGCTGAAAGCGGGAAGCGCGCCGGGCGCTAGTTTTCGTATTCGACCCGAATACGCGCTCGAGTCGGAAACCACCGGAGCGGGGCGCTAAGGACCCGCAATGGCGTACAATACGCCCGACGTGCGAGCAGTTAGGGCAGGGCATGAGAAATGCGGGTCGTCTCGCCCTAGCTGGCTGGTGCCTGTTCGTGGCGAGCTGCGAGTCCACGTCGCGCGATTTCAAGGATCCGATGGCGGCGGGTGGCATGCTGGCGGCGGATGCGGGCGCCGGCTCGATGGCAACTCCCCACGCTGGGGCCGGCGGCAACGCGAGCGGCGGCGGGGGCGGCGCGCTTTCGAATGCGGGGCAGACGACACAATCCGACGCCCCACGCTGCGGAGACCATGTGGTGCACGTGGGGGAAGAATGCGACGAAGGCAGCGCGAATAGCGATTCCACGCCCGACGCTTGCCGCACCTCATGCCTGCGCGCCCATTGCGGCGACGCTGTCAAAGACAGCGGCGAAGACTGTGACGATGGCGCGAAGAACAGCGACCAACAAGCGGACAGCTGCAATACGCACTGCAAGCGGGGCGGCTGCGGCAATGGTGTCATCGACAGCGGCGAGCTCTGCGACAATGGCGCTGCCAACAGTGATTCACAGGCGAATGCGTGCCGCACGGATTGCCGCCCCGCCCGCTGCGGCGACAAAGTCATCGACGCCAATGAGGCGTGCGACGAAGGCAACGGCAACAGCGATTCCACGCCCGGCGCCTGCCGCACCAACTGCCAACGCCCGCGCTGCGGCGACGGAGTGCAAGACCCCACCGAGGGCTGCGACCGGGGCGCGGCCAATGGCAGTCCAGGGAGCGCCGCCTGCAGCACGGAGTGTCGCCTCTCGAGCTGCGGAAATGGGACTGTCGATGAGTCGGAGGCCTGCGACGATGGGGCGCGAAATAGCGATACGCTGGCCAATGCGTGCCGCACCAATTGCCGGCGGCCCGCCTGCGGGGACGGCGTTATCGACCAGGGCGAGGGCTGCGACGCGGGCCCCGCCAATAGCAACACCCAACCCGGCGCGTGCCGCCTGAATTGCACGAAGGCAAGCTGCGGAGACGGCGTCAAGGACCCAACCGAAGAGTGCGATGGAGGCGCAGAGTGTTCCACCTCTTGCAAATCGACGGTCTGTGGAAACTCGCGCATCGATCCGGGGGAAGAATGCGATCCACCAACGAGTCACAGTTGTGATTCGAAGTGCCGCAGTATTCGCTGTGGCAACGGGAGGCTGGATGAAGGAGAGCAGTGCGAGCCCACAGGTGCGGCGGGTGACACCTGCACCTCGAGCTGCACGATCAGTCAGTGCGGCGACGGCAAGGTCGAGGCGAGCGAGCAGTGCGAACCGTCGCTCACCAGCAAATGCACGAGCCTCTGCAAGTTCCCGCTGTGTGGCAACGGTGTCGTCGAGCCCGGCGAGCTCTGCGACATGACGACGAACGATGGTCGATATGGCGGCTGCAACAGCGGATGCCAATCGCTAGGACCGCGCTGCGGCGACGGCCAAGTCCAGTCCAACTCGGGCGAGGCCTGCGACGACGGCGTCAACGACGGCAAGTACGGCGGTTGCAACGGGGACTGCAAGTCGCGCGCGCCTCGCTGCGGAGACGCTCAAGTGCAGTCGAGCGCGGGCGAAGTCTGCGATGATGGTCGAAACGACGGCGCTTATGGCGGTTGCAAGGCCGACTGCAAGGCGAAGGCTCCTTATTGTGGCGATGGGCAAGTGCAGTCAGGCTCCGGCGAAGGCTGCGAACCACCCAACACCACCACCTGCGATGCACGCTGCGTGGTGATTCCACCGAGCTGTGTCTCGACAGGCGCCGAGCAATGCTTCAACGGCGTCGACGACGACTGTAACGGAAAGACAGACTGCGCGGATCCGAGCTGCAACAGCAAGGCCACCTGCGTGCCGACTGGTACGCGCATTGGCGTGCTGGTGCCAGTGAACTCCGCCTGTCCGACGGGCTTCACGAGCGGTCAGCAGACACTTCACCAAGGCCTCGACATGGGCAAGTGCAACGGCTGCAGCTGCACGAGTGGCACGACGCAGTGTTCGGTCAAAGTGTCCTACTACGCGGCTCAAGCCGACTGCACGGCCAACGCGAATGCGTCGACCTATACCGTCAACAGCTTCACCTGCCCCGCCGCTCCGCAGAACGAAGGCTCCTTCGAAGGCTTTCGAACGAGCGCCTTCACGGTGACCCCTGGGAGCTGCACAGCGAGCGGTAGCGCGAGCCCCTCCCCGCCGGCATGGACGAGCGATGTGCGGCTGTGCGTGACCACGACCGCCGGCGCAGGCTGCGCGAGCGGCCTCTCATGCGTGCCTGCGGCTCCGCAAGGCTCGAGCTTATGCAGCGAAAAGTCTGGTACAGGTAGTTGTCAGACGAACTTCAGCCAGCAAACTTGGTACGACGGCTACCAAGACGCGCGCAGCTGTGGGAGCTGCCAGTGTGGGCGGAGCGGCGGCAATTGCGACAGCGTCAAGGTTCAGATCGGCACCGACTGGGGCTGCAGCGATCAACTCTTACTAAACGCGAGCAGCGCGTCGTGTTCGCTCGGCGGCTGCTGCAACTCCATCTACTCTCCTCCAGCACGCCTAGTCGGCGCGTCGACGCCACCGACCTGCACGCCGCAAGCGACGCTCGCAGGCTCACTGACGGCGAACGGCGCTCACAACTTCTGCTGCAAATAGGTTCCACCCGCCGTACCCACTTGGCCCGCGCTTCTCGGCGCAACGAGCCAGCGCCCGCGAGCGCGCCCCGAAGCTCAAGTGCCGCGGCCGCTCGGGCCGTCTGACGCGAGCGCGAGCTGCTGCTCCGGCTCGGGCCATGCGCGGGTAGCAACACCGGACGGCCTCGGCCAGGGGAACGCTCGACCGATCCCCCCAAAATTTGGCACCAAACTGCGCAGTTTGCGCTACCCGACCCCGCGAACGGACGCAATTTCGGGAGCGGGGTGTCGCGAGGGCTGATGCGAGGACGGTGCCGGACCCGCGCCGCGTGAGCCGTGGCGACGGGCACAGGCGACAGTTCAACCACGGACCTCGAGCGCGCTGCCAAATGAAACCATCGTTCCAAAGAGGATTGGCCCGTTTGGGCTTCATCGTAATGACCGCTGCCCTGAGCACCGCGTGCTCGGGGTCGACGCGCGCGAGCATCGCGGTTGACGGGGGTGCCGCTGGTGCCAGCGCCCTCGGCGGCTCGAGCGCTGGGGGCTCGACGAGCGCGTCTCAAGCAGGCGCCTCCGGAGCGCAGGCCACAACGCTCAACCAGTCGGGCAACCCAGTTTGGGACAAGCTCTCGCCCTACGTCGATTGGCGCAGCACCGCCCTCGACTCCGCGACGCGTTTGGCCGAAGACGAGACGTTCGCCGACAACATGATCACTTGGCAGCTGCCGGAGGGCGGCTTCTACAAGAATGCCAAGACGGTTTACGCCGCGGCCTGGAACGGAAGCGCCCCCCGCTCGGGTTGGCATGGCGCGAACGGCATCGATCTGGGGACCATCGACAACGCGGCTACCACGACGGAGCTGCTCTTCCTTGCGGACGTCTACAAGCGGAGTGGCGAGGCGAGGTATCGCGATGCGGCGCGAGCGACCCTCGAGTTCTTGCTCACCATGCAGTACCCCTCGGGGGGCTTTCCACAGGTGTACCCCCCGCGGGTCGGGACAACCTACTCGAACTACGTCACGTTCAACGACGATGCGATGGTGCGCGTGCTCATGCTGCTCCACGTCGCCGTCGAGCTGATTTCGCCGCTCGACGGCGATGTATTCACGGACGAGCAGCGCGAACGCGCCGCCCAAGCCATCGCGCAAGGCATCGACTTCATCGTCAACTCGCAAATCGAGCAGGACGGGATCAAGACCGTGTGGTGCGCTCAGCACGACCCCATCACCTATGCGCCCACCGGAGCCCGCTCCTACGAGCTTCCCTCGAAGAGCGGCAAGGAGTCCGAAGCGATCGTCGGATTCCTGATGACGCAGCCGCAAACGCCCACTGTCGAGGCCGCAGTCAAGGCGGCGCTGGCGTGGTACGCGAGCGATACTGCGAAGGTCGTCAACACGGCGTTCGTCAAACGCCCATCGAGCAACACGGACGACAGCTACGATCCGATCCAGTCGCAGGCGGGCAGCACCCTCTGGTATCGCTTCTACGACCTCGACACGGATCGCGGCTTCTTCAGTGGTCGCTTGCCGACCGACAATCCG
Organism: Sorangium sp.; assembly: GCA_019695485.1. Classification (GTDB taxonomy): domain Bacteria; phylum Myxococcota_A; class Polyangia; order Polyangiales; family Polyangiaceae; genus PMG-095. The sequence goes on along the minus strand of JAEUAF010000157.1, from coordinate 358 downwards.
CCCGGCGTTGGAAAGCAGTACGACCTCATGCTCGTCGAGCCGGAGCGACGCTACGGGTACGAATGGGGTGGCAGCTACGGCACTGACTTGCTCGCCTATGGCAAGCGCGTGGGGTACTGAACGAGGCGCGGCGGCCTCCGGCGCCCGGTACTTTCGTCCGACGCCGTTTTCGCGCAACTCGGGGCGTGGCTGCCCGAGAAGAGAGCGTTCGGCTCTCATTCTAGGAGGCCCTGATGACGGACCCGATTTGCCAAAACCGCAGTTTTTACGAGTTTCCCGTAGACGCGTGCCGCATCAACGACTGCGAAGGGGGCCCGAATGCCCCCGCCGCGGGTCCCGCGAGCACCCCGACTCCGCC
>JAEUAF010000127.1 GCA_019695485.1 Sorangium sp. | reverse complement strand
GACTCGGGCCGAGGCGATGCTCGACGGCACGCGTGTGCTGTGCTTCGCATTGTTGGGAGCTTGGGCGGGCTGGCGGGGTAAAACGCAGCTACTGGTGGGGATTATTCTGGTGCTGCCGGTCAGCTTCCTCATGATCTTGCTCGGTCACACCTTGCCGGTGGTGTTGCTAGGCGAAGCGCTGTTCGGCGCCTGCGGCGGGTTTGCCTACACCGCGGCGCTCTACTACGCGCTCGTCGTCAAGAATGCTTCCGTCGATGCGGGCGGCGCTCACGAGGCCTTGATTGGCCTCGGCTTCGCGTTTGGACCGAGCGCTGGGCTGGTGGGGAGCGCGCTCTCGAGCTCGTTTGGCCGCGACCAGGGGCTACTCATCGCCGTGCTGCCAATCATCCTAGTCAGCGCCATTGGCGCAAGCTACGCGATGCTTCCGCGACGGGCGAGGGTAGGCGCGTAACCGCGAAGCGGAACGGACTCCGGACACCAGTCTAAGGGGTCGGCCCGGCGCCAATCACTCCACCGTAGGGCAGCGTCAGGGTTTCACCGCTGAGCGCGTACCAGAGCGAAGCGTAGTAGCTGCCAAAGAGGGCGCGGTCGACGACTTGCCCGCCTGCACCATTCGGGTAGCGCGTGAGCAGCGGCACGCTGCGATCGTAGGGGTAGGGCGCGCCGTGCGTGCCGCCCTCGCCGGCACCCCAAAAATGCCCCGGCTTGAACACGATGTAGAAGTCGCCGGGAACATCATAGAAGGCGCCGTTCCCTGCAGGCGGCACGGCTCGGCACACCAGCGCGGCGACGCTCTCGTCACTCGGCGGCGGACAGGTGCCGTTGAAGGCCGCAATTGGGAATGCCGACGCAATGCTTGGATTGGCCCTGAGTTCGCCCAGAATCAACGCATCGAGCCGCGCGCGATCGGTTGCTGACAGCCGCCTCGCGGCATCGCTCAAAATGACACGCGAATCGATGATGTCCTGGATCATCGACGCCTGCGTGTTCAAGAGGGCGCTCGCCTTGCTCTGGAGCGCGGCTTTGAGGACCGCGGCGTTGACACGCAGCCCGGGCTTGCACGGGCGCTGGTAAGGATCCGCGCGCTTGCCGCGGCAATATTCGGGCGTGCGCGCTTGTACCACTTCCGGAAGCGGGACCATGCCGTGGTCGGCGCTCAACACGACCGAGTAGCCATCCTTGCCGACCCGCCGATCGAGCTCGAGAAACAAACGCTCGAGCTCTCGATCGAGCGAAAGGAGTTCATTCCACGACTCCCAGGAGTCGGGACCAAAGCTGTGGCCCACGTAGTCGTTGGTCGAGAACGACACGGCGAGCAACATGGGATGCTCCGGTCGCCTGAGTGCGAGCGCGCCAATTGCCAGATTGACGAGCAGCGCATCGGCCTTCGGATGCAGGCGAAAACTCGAGAATGCGCTGCTGCCGGCGGGGACGGCGTGCGGGAAGCTCCGCCCTCCCAGGCTGCTGAGCTCTCCCAGCTGATCGTCTGGGGTGGTGGCGTGTGCCTTCACGAAATCTGCGTCTAAGAGCGTCCAAGCGAGCGACTCACTCACGCTCAGGACTTGCGCATATTGGGCCGCAAACGCCGGCAGCCGCGGGGGTGCTTCGTGTAAAAACGCCGTGGAACTCGCTAGGGTTCCGCTGAGTTCGTTGTACCAAACACACGCCGTCGGTCGGCGTCCGCAGGCGAACAGCGCACCTCGGTCTTTCAGCGAAAGGCCCACGACCACCGCCTCTGGATCGCGCTCCAGCAGGGTGTCGGCGAGCGTCGGCCCATTCAATTTGGCGAGGGAGACGCCGTTCGCGCCGTTCGGGTCGACGCCGCCCGGGCCGACCAGGCGCGTGGCTGCGTCCTCGAGCAGCGAGCTTGTTTTTCCGAGATCAGTGCGCCAGACCGCGTTGGCCACGATGCGGTGTTCGAATGGCGCGCGCCCCGTGTAGAGCGTGGCGTGACCTGGCGCCGTCTCCGTCGTGGCGTGCAGGTACGAGAGGTCTTTGACCCAGGTGCCCTCGCGGCGTAAGCGCGCAAAGCCGCCATTCGGCAAGTGCGGCCAGCGCTCGGCGGCGATCCAGCCCGCCAGCTGATCGACGACGATCGCGACCGCGATCTTCCCGTGGCCGGCGTTGGCCGGGACCTGTGGGGGTGGGGTTGGCGTTGTGACGGCAGCGTGAACGGCGCTAGGCGGCTGCGTGCCAGAAGCGAGCTGCGCTCGCGAGTCTACGCCTGGAACGGGTTTTACCGACGCGCATGCGGTCGCGAGCAAGAGGCAAGGGAGCGACGTTCTTCCCATGCCGCTTGATAGCTCAAGTAGTGTCTCGAGTCCGTGAATCGCCCCAAAATTTCTGCGGCCTCGACGGGGCGAGCCTTCAATAGAAAAGATACGACCAACCGAAGCGAAACGTCAGCCATTGTCCCTGCGGTAAATAGCCGAGCGACACCTCGCTCTGCCCAGCGTAGTACGAGGTCTGCCAGTCGACTTCCATGGCGTAGCCAAATGAGCTGGGCTTCAGCAACGCTCCGTCGGAGTTTGCGGCGTTGTCCGGCGCGCCGAGCAGCGGCCCTAACACATGCAGGCTGGCTTCTACCGAATGCCGACTCACGTCCGTCATGAACCCGGCGTTCGCCCAGTAGAGATGCGTATAGCGGAGGCCGACTTGCGGCAGTGACACCTGTGTAGGGACCCTGTTGCCGACGAGCACTCCATTCGCAGAGCCAGTCAAATTGACTTGGCCGGTGAGCACGCCGGCCTCGAGCGAGAGTGCGTGCACGCGAATGTACGGGCGCGTGTAAAAAGAGCTGTGGTTCGACGCCGGGGTTCCGACCCAGGTGCCGAGCGCCACGCCGAGTAAGAGCTCGGCGTAGTGACTGGTTCTGAGGTCCTCGACGAAGTGGTAACCGTAGGCGTAGCGCGCGTCGATGCTGACGCGGTCCGCGAGAAAGAGCTTCGCCGTGGCACCGATGCCCACGATCTGAAATGGCACGTGCAAGCTCATCGTGGGCCCAATGCGCAGCACCGGCAGGATGTTGGTTCCCCCGCCGCCTTGGTTTTGTCGGGCTTCCGCCTCGGCCGCGAGATCTGTCTCGCGGTCGGCGGCTGACACCGGTGCCGAGGCCGCGGGGTCGCGTCCGGTCAGGACGTAGGCGATGAAGGGGGAGCGCCGCACGAGTCCGCTGTCGAGCCCGGCGGCACGCTGTGCAAGCTGCCGCGCTGTGGCGAGGTGTGCCTCGGCGGACTGGTTCCGCGCTTGGTCCACCGCAGCGGCATTCCAAGCCTGGGCAGCTGCGAGGCTCAACGTTTCCGGCGAGTCGTTGTTGGAGCGGGCGAGGAGAGCGAGCTGCCGGTCGACGCTCGGGCTGGTGCTCGGCACGCCCTGCTTTCCGCCGAGGGCGCTCCAGGCGTTGTTCGCATCGTCCGCGGTCAGCAAAGTCATCAGCAGCTCGGCGCGGGCCTGCTCACGGCCGGCTGCTTGCGCCAAGCGGCTGCGCGCTGCCGGAAGCTCCGGGCTTTTCAGCACGGCGAGGTAAGCCGGCAGAATCACCTCGAGGGGAACGGCCACGCCGATGCCCTGAGCGCCCGCGCGCGGGTCGCCGCGCTTCACGGCGATGCCGATGAAGCGCTCCTGGGCGTCCACCACGGGGCCCCCTGAATTTCCTGGGTTGAGCGCGATCCCGAGCTGCAGCGAGCCGTCGGGCAGCACGCCCGAGACGATGCCCTGCTCCGATTGCGGTCGCGCGCGCGATGCGTCGAGCGGGTAGCCCACGACGTAGACGGTTTCTCTGACGTTGAGCTTCGGTTTCTGCGCCGGTAGCTCGATGAATTGGGGCGTGTCGCTGGCGACCACCAAGAACGCGGTGTCGTGCTCCTTGTCCGCATACACCAGCTCCGCTGGCAGCGGGTGTTCCGCTCCGGGAAGCTGCACGGCTAGCATGCGCGCGTCTTCGATCACGTGGCGCGCCGTGAGGATCAACCCGCTCCGACTCAGTAGCACCCCGCTGCCATGGCCGGCGTCCGGCGCGCCCATGGCGTAGGCAAAGCCGGCCGGGCTGCGCGCATTGACGACGTCGACGCGCTTTAGGGAGAAGACGCGCACTGTCGCTTCGTCGAGCTTCGAATACGTGAGATCGTCGGCTCGCGCGCTCGGGACGCAAGCCCCGCAAATGACGACGGTCACCACACCGAGCAGCAGCGCGACCCAGGTCAGAATCCCAACGCTGCGTCGAGTCACAAGTTTCGTGCCTGTGCGCCTCATCGAGCGACGTGCCGCCCGCTTGCTTGCCATGTGCTTCATCTGGTCTAGCGACGACCGCAGCCATTCGCGCCGCGGACGGATCCTCCACGTTTCGCCTCTTAGCATGCAGGTCGCGCGCTGGGTTGACTTCTCGCCCGAGTCGCTCGGAGCTTCGGACGGGCCGAAACTCGGCTATCTTACGCGAGCGGGCGTTTGCGCTATAGAGAAGAGCGAAGTGCGGAGTTCTCTAGCCATCGCCGCTTGTCTACTAGCGCTCGTCGTGCCACGCGCGGCGCTCTGCAGTGAGCCGTCGGACACGGACAACCGGCCGCACCGACTCACCTGGCGGCCCGAATACCGCGACTCGAACGCGGTCGACTATGCATTCACGGCGGCGGCGTTCGCGGGCACGTTGACGCTCGCCATCGCCGTGCATCCGAGCGCTGGGCCGCATTGGGATCAACCGATCCTGTTCGACGAGTCGGCGCGCAGCTTTCTCGGTGCGTCGCCGAAGGGGGAGCGCACCACGCTCGCGCTGATCAGTAACCTCACCCAGTATGGCGGCATCGCCCATGTCGCATTCGATGCCATCGGCGTCGGGCTCGTCGGCGATCACAATCCCCACGTCGCGCGTGAGCTTTTGTGGATGGACGCTGAAGCTTATGCCGTCGCGTTGCTGTTCAACAACCTCACCAAGCGACTCGTGCTGCGAGCACGCCCGCTCAGCGAAAATTGTCGGCGCGACCCGAACTACGACAGCTACTGTGGCACGACCGAAGAGAAGTACTCGTTTTACAGCGGGCACTCGACGATCGGCGGCACCAGCGCCGGGCTGATTTGCGCCGAGCACCAGTACCTGTCGCTCTATGGGGGGGCGTCCGATCCGCTCGCCTGCGTGGGCGCCTTGCTGACAATGTCGGCGACCGGTGTCCTGCGCATTGCGTCCGATCAGCACTGGGCATCGGACGTCATTGCCGGGCATTTGATAGGGTTTGCGACTGGCTACGGTTTGCCCGCGCTGTTTCATTTTCGCGCTGGAGCGCCGCGCCGCGCGAGCGCCTCGCGCGGTTTCGGCGTGCAGGTCGTGCCGATCAGCAGCGGCCGTGACTTCGCATTGAGCGCGGTGGGTCGCTTCTAGCGTGGGCCTCTCGGGCGGCTCGCTCCGAGCCACCGTGTTCGCGTGCCTACGGCTTCTTGGTCAAGCGGGGACCCCAGTCGCTCACGTTCGGCAAGGAGCGATAGAGGATCCAGTGATAGAGGGTGCGTGGCAACAAGCGACGCATCAGGGAGAACACGCTGGCATCGAAGGTGGCGGGTACTCGCAGCGGGGGCCGCTTGTGCTCGATAGTGCGAACGATAGTGCGCGCGACGCTGTCCGGCGTGGCGAGCGCGCGGCGCGCGACTCGGCCAATGAAGCCCTGCATGTAATGGTAGTGCCAGTGGTAAGCGGAGTGGATCGTGTCGTGCGCGGTTTGGCTCAAGTCCGTAAACCTGACGTGCTCGAAGCCGTCAGAGTTGATGAAACCCGGTTGAATCAGCGTGACGTGCACGCCGAAGGGGCGCACTTCGTACCAGAGCGCTTCGCTTGCGCCTTCGAGCGCAAACTTCGACGCGCTGTAGGTGGACATGGTGGGCATCGCCATCATGCCGCCCACGGATGAAATGTTGAGGACGTGGCCGCGCCTCTTTTTGCGCATCCGTGGCAAAACCAGGCGCGTCAGTTCCATCGGCGCCATGTAGTTCACGTTCATCTGCAGGCTGCGGTCCGCCTCGGTGACGTGCTCCACGACGGCCCGCAGCGAAATCCCGGCATTATTGATCAAGATGTCCACGCCGCCCCAGCGGGCATTCGCTTCGGCCACGATGGCTTTGCGCTCGACGTCGCGAGTGACGTCGAGCGGTCGCAACCAGATCCGTTCCGACTCCTCGATGCCGTGCTCGGCGAAGCGCGTTAGAGACGACTCACGAGCGGTCAGGATCAGCCGGTACTCGCGCTGCCGCAGAGCATTCGCGATCGCCAAACCCAGACCCGCGCTGGCTCCAGTGATGAGCACGACCGGCAGGCCCATCCCCTTAGGATAGCTCGGGCCGTTCCCGGTCGCCGACAGCGGGCGCCCCGGCCGCTGCGGAGCCGCGTTTCGCCCGTCGATCTCGCGCAGCGACCCACAAAATGCCGAAGGCCCGGCGAGCCGGGCCCTCGATGTTTCCGATTGCGCACTCGCCGTTTAGCGGCGGGCGGCGGCTTCCGCCGCCATCTTCTCACGGTACTTCTTGATCATCTCGTCCTGCTCCTGCTTCGGAACGGGCGAGTAGCGGGCGAACTCCATCGTGAAGTTACCCTTGCCCTGCGTCGCGGAACGCAAGTCCGTCGAGTAACCGAACATGGTGTTGAGCGGGACCTCGCAAGTCACGGTGACGTTCTCGGCGCTGATCGTCTCGAGAATCACGCCGCGGCGTTGGTTGACCTGACCCACGACCGAGCCCTGGAACTCGACCGGCGCCTCGATCTCGACCTTCATGATCGGCTCGAGAATGATCGGCTTGGCCTGGCTGTACGCCTCGCGGAAGCCCATCAGCGCGGCGGTCTTGAACGCCATTTCGGAAGAGTCGACCGCGTGGAACTGGCCGTCCGTGATGGTGCAGCGCACGCTCACGACCGGGAAGCCGATCAGCGCGCCCTTCTTGACGCCTTCCTTGAAGCCCTTGTCGCAAGCCGGGATGTATTCCTTCGGAATCGAGCCGCCCACGATTTCGTCGACGAACTCGTAGGCCTCGACCGCGTCCGGCGGCAGCGGCTCCATGTAGCCGTTCACGCGCGCAAACTGGCCGGAGCCACCGGTCTGCTTCTTGTGGGTGTAGGCGATCTCGGCACGCTGCGTGATGGTCTCGCGGTACGCCACCTGCGGCTTCCCGGCGACGACGTCACAGCTGTACTCGCGCCGCATGCGCTCCATGTAGATGTCGAGGTGGAGCTCGCCCATCCCGCTGATGATCGTCTGCTGAGATTCCTCGTCCTGATGCACGCGGAAGGTCGGATCCTCCTTCGTGAAGCGGTTGAGGGCCTTCGAGAAGTTGGTCTCGGCCGCGCGATCCTTGGGCGCGACCGCCAGCGAAATCACGGCTGCGGGCACGTGCATCGAGGTTAGCGTGACGTTGACTTTGCCGTCGGTGAAGGTCTCGCCGGAGCTCGCCTCGACGCCGTAGATGGCGATGATGTCGCCAGCTTCGGCCGTCTTGATCTCCTCGCGCTCCTCCGAATGCATGCGGAACATGCGGGGAACGCGCACCTTGCGCATCTCGTTGCTGGTGTTGAAGATGGTATCGCCCGCGGTTACCGAGCC
>JAEUAF010000068.1 GCA_019695485.1 Sorangium sp. | reverse complement strand
CCGGGCGACAACGTGACGGTCGAGGTGGAGCTCATCACCACCGTCGCTTTGGAAGAGCAGATGCGCTTCGCCATCCGTGAGGGTGGAAAGACCGTCGGCGCCGGCGTCGTCACCAAGATCATCGAGTAGCGGAATCCGTTCAGGCGCGGGTCTCGTGACTCGCGCCCGGCGGCCCCGTTTGGAAACGGTTCGGAACCCCAGCATGTACGGAAACCGCAATGGCTGAAGCAACCAAGATTCGAATCCGCTTGAAGGCGTTCGATCATCAACTCCTCGACAAATCGACGACGGACATCGTCGAGACCGCGCGCCGCACTGGCGCCCGCGTGGCAGGCCCGATCCCGTTGCCGACTTCGATTCGGCGCTACACGGTGCTTCGCGGTCCCCACATCGACAAGAAGTCCCGAGAACAGTTCGAGGTGCGCACGCACAAGCGCCTCATCGATATCCTGGAACCCACCCCCCAGACCCTCGACGCGCTGATGAAGCTCGATCTATCGGCAGGCGTCGACGTCGAAATCAAGAGCTGAGGCGGCCGATGGCAAAAGTCGACGTATATAACCTCAAGCGCGAGAAGGTCGGTGAGCTCGAGCTCGCTGACGAGGTGTTCGCGGCCGAGGTCAAAGAACACCTGTTCCACGACGTGGTTACCGCTCAGCTCGCCTCGCGGCGCGCGGGCACGCACGCCGCCAAAGAGCGCGCTGCGGTAGCTGGGTCGAGCAAGAAGATCTACAAGCAGAAGGGCACCGGCCAGGCGCGTCACGGCTCGATTCGCGCGCCGTTGTTCGTCGGCGGCGGTCGCGCTCATCCGCCGAAGCCGCAGGACTTCAGCTACCGTCCCCCGCGCCGCGTGCGCGTGGGCGCGCTGCGCTCGGCGCTCAGCATGCTCCTCAAAGAGGGGCGGCTCACGGTGGTCGAGAACATCGACCTCGGTGAGATCAAGACCAAGAAGCTCGAGGGCGTGCTCAGCGCGTTGCAGGCCTCCAAGAAGACCTTGGTCGTCGACGAGCGCGAGAACACGAACCTCAAGCTCTCGATCCGCAACATGGTCGGCAACCTGTACCTGCCGCCGGAAGGCGTGAACGTGTACGACCTCCTGCGTCATCAGCACCTGGTCGTGTCGAAGGCGGCTGCCAAGGCCCTCGAGGCGCGCTGCCTGGAGAAGAAGCCATGAAGCACCAGGACATCATCAAGCGCCCGATCGCGCTGACCGAAAAAGCTGCTCGCCTGAAGGAGCAGAACAAGGTCATCTTCGAGGTCGCGCCGAGCGCCAACAAGATTCAAATCCGCGAGGCCATCGAGGCCTTGTTCTCGGTCAAGGTGACCGAGGTCAACACGCAGATCCAGCGCGGCAAGATGAAGCGCATGGGGCGAGACGCCGCCAAGCGCCGCAACTGGAAGAAGGCCGTCGTCACGCTGCGAGCGGGCGACGACATTCAATTCTTCGACGAATCCAAGGGATGAGCCATGGGACTTCGCGCATTTAAGCCCACCTCAGCGGGCCGACGCTTCTACACCGTCGCTGACTTCAAAGAGATCACGCGGGACACGCCGGAATCGAGCTTGCTCGAACCGAAGCCGCGCACCGGCGGCCGTAACCACTACGGGCGCATCACGTCGCGCTTCCGCGGCGGCGGACACAAGCAGAAGTACCGCGTCATCGACTTCAAGCGCCAGAAGATCGGCGTGCCGGCCAAGGTCGCGCACATCGAGTACGATCCGAATCGCACGGCGCGCATCGCACTGCTTCACTACGTCGACGGCGAGAAGAGCTACATCCTCGCGCCCGACGGCTTGAAGCAGGGTGACACCGTCATCTCCAGCCGCCACGCGGACATTCGCCCCGGCAATAGCTTGCCGCTCGGTGAAATCCCGGCTGGCACGGCGATTCACAACATCTAGATGAAAAAGGGCAAGGGCGGCCAGCTCGTGCGCTCTGCCGGCGTGTCCGGCACCCTGATGGCCAAGGACGGCGACTACGCGCAGGTAAAGCTCCCGAGCGGTGAAGTCCGCAAGGTGCACATCCAGTGCCGCGCCACCGTCGGTCAGGTCTCGAACCTCGAGCACCAGAACATCAGCTTGGGCAAGGCCGGCCGCGCGCGCTGGCTCGGACGTCGCCCTCACAACCGCGGCGTGACCATGAACCCCGTCGATCATCCGATGGGTGGTGGTGAAGGTCGTACCAGCGGCGGGCGCCATCCGTGCTCACCGTGGGGCCAGCTCTCCAAGGGTCTCAAGACCCGCAATAACAAGCGCACCGACGGTATGATCGTGAAGCACCGCAAGGCGAAGGGCTAAAGAATGGCTCGCAGTATCAAAAAGGGTCCGTTCATCGACGGCCACCTGTTGAAGAAGATCGAAGACGCTCAAGCCAACGCGACCAAGAAGGTCATCAAGACCTGGTCGCGTCGCTCGACGATCATTCCGGAAGCGGTGGGCCTCACGTTCGCGGTGCACAACGGCCGCAAGTTCGTGCCCGTGTTCGTCACCGAGAACATGGTCGGTCACAAGCTCGGCGAGTTCGCTCCGACGCGCACGTTCCACGGGCACGCGGGCGACAAGAAGGCCGGGTCGGGTGCTTCCAAGCCCCCGCCGAAGCCTGCCGCGCCGGCCGGCAAGCGCTGATCGCTGGCTGTGAGTTGCCCCGGGTCCGTCTTTTTCGGCGGGCCCGTGGGCGATTTCAGTGTGTCCAATCCGCCCGCAGAAGGGTGAAGGCGCCGCTGTCCCTGAGGAATCGCGGTGCGTGGTTTTGTCGCAAAAGAGCGCCGTTTGCTCGGTTTGGCTCTTCTGCTTGACGCTTCCAAATGGCGGAAGCACGAAGTCTTTCGGCATGGAATCAGGCAACGCCGCCCTCGAACGTGCGATCGCCCGCTTCATCGAGAATTTCCTAGAGCTCGTGCGTGAGCACGTTGCGCGCGGCGTAGCGCGGGCGATCGGCGCGACGAGCGGGGAGGACGCGGCGAGGCTCGAGCCGTCGCGACGTAAGAAGCGTGTGGCGGCGAAGCGTGTAGCGTCGCAGTCGGTCGCGTCGACGCCCGCTAGATCGAAGCGCGCGCCGCTGCAGGGACCTGGGGTCGAGCGCGCGTCGCGCGCAGGGGCCACGCGGGCAGAGCGAGCCACTTCGCCAGAAGCGGAGCTTCAGCGTGCGCCCTCGCGCCGAACTGGGTCGAAGCGTCCGCGCACGAAAGGCGCAGACGAGTCGTCGACCCCGAGTCAGTCCGCCACGAACGGGGTCTCGATCGAACTGAGCTTCGCGAGCGGCGAGCCGAGTGATTCAGCCGCCGCAGAGAAGAGTGACTCCGCGCACGCCGGCCGTGGTCGGACGGGGAAGCGCGCGCTGGCTGCTGCTGCGTCGGCAAGCTCGGCGTCGCGCGGGAAGCGCGCGAGTGCGAATGAGGGCTCCACAGACGCTGTTCGTCCTGGCAAGCGCGCGAAAGCGACGGAGGCGTCGGCAAACTCCGCAGCTCGCGGCAAGCGCGTCGCGAAAGCGTCCGCGGCCCAAAATGGTGAACCGCCGAGTGCAGCGAAGAAGCGTGGCCGTCCGGCAAAAGGCGGTGCGGCGCGCAAACGCGCCGAGCAACTTTCGCTGTTTTGAGGGGAGTTACCTCGGTTTCTCGGCCGCCGACGCGCAGTCTAATTGTGGAACACGCGAATGCTGTCGACGTAGATCACGGTCGGTAGCGGCGCGTCCCACGCGGGGCACGTCGGCGTTGGGCTGCCCTGGAAGTCTGGACTCGCGGTGTCAGGGCAATGGGTCCCGCCGCTACCCGAGCTGAATTGTAAACCGATCTGCACGACGTTGCTTGGATCGAACGCTGTCGAAGAGCCGGCGTCGAGGGTGTCCATGTTGAGCTTGATTCTCGCCCAGGTCCCATACGATGCGATGTTGTACCAGGGCGCCTGGCCCCAAGCGTAGCTACTGCCGCTCTTCGCATAGAACACGACGCCGCCAGGCGCATCGCCCGTCGTATAGGGTGAGAGTCCTGACTCCAGGCAGATCCACGCGCTCAGCGTCGAAGCCGTGAGATCGAGGGGCTCGCCCGTCGTGGTCACGGGCCCGGGCTCCTCGATGGCCACGGATTGATACCAGAACGAAAAGTTTGCCGAGACCTTCAGCGCCCGGGGCGTGGTGAGAACATTGCACCCGCTCGGCGTAGCGCGCGTGAGCAGTGCGCCGGCGTCGAGATGCATGCCGTCAGCGAGGTTTTGAAACGGCGGAGTCGACGGTGCATCACTCAACTGGAACTGATCGATGTCGAGGAGCACTCCCGTTCCACCCGCGTTGACGAGTCCGCCCGCCGCACCGCCAAGACCTATGTTGGGAGCTCCGCCCAGCGTCGCGGAGCCTCCCGCGGCCAGGCCCCCGCCCAGGCCCGCTTGAGCTCCGGTGCCAACCGTTCCCGCGGTCGCAACGTTGCCTCCCGCAACGCTGCCTCCCGCAACGCTGACAGCGCCAGCCATTCCGTTGACGATCAGCGTTCCCCCCGCCCCGAGGCTCCCGCCTCGTTCCACGGCTGTGGCGCCGCCTTTGCCGGGAAGTCCCCCAGACGACGCGCCGCCGGCGGCGACCAAGGCGCCACCATTGCCCAGGTGACCGCCCAAGTTCACGGCTCCCCCAGCGCCCGTTTGGCACTGCGCTCCAGCACACCCCTCCACGGTCCCGGCGCCGGCGATGCCCCCGGCATTGCCCCCAGAGCCATCGCCGACGCCAATCAGGACCTTTCCGCTACACCCGAGCGTCATTGTCAGCGCAGAGATGCAGACCAAGAGCTTCAGTGGACTTGGCACACCCACCAAGCACTGTTGCGCTGCCGGCCCTCCTTCTTGGAGTTCTGCGTAGGCTGACTTCGACATGAAGCGTTTCGTGTGTGCTTGCTATATGTCCAGAGCGTTCGATGTTGATCAGTGCCCACCGCAAATGGCTGCTTCTAGTTACTTTGCCGTGCGTCTGGGCCCGACCGGCCCGCGCTGCTGACAGCGTCGAGATCAACTACGCGGCGGACGCCGGCTGCCCGGACGTTGCGGCGTTCCGGGAGGAGCTTGCCGCGCGCGTCGCACACACGCTCGATTTCTCGTCCCCCGCGGCGCACCGAATTCGGGTCCAGATCCACGTGGACTCGGCGGGTACGCGCGCGGATTTGCGCATCGAGGCCGAAGGTCGTGAGCCGACCACGCGTCAGTTTCAAACGGCAACCTGCGACGAAGCCGTGCGCGCGCTCGCGTTCGTCGCCGCGCTCGCGCTGGATTCCGAAGCGGCAACAGCGCCGACCGGCGCGTTCGGCGACGTTCCCGCTCAGGGTGTCGCGGCACCGGCGCAAGTGACCGCTGCACCCGCAGCGAGCCCGCCCGCAAATCCGCAAGCGAATCCCCGAGCCACGGCGCCCGCTGCTGCCGACCTCGCCGCTTCCTCGGAGGCCGCATCGCGCACCTCGCGGGCGCGAAGAGAAGGATTCAGCGGGGCAGCTGCCGCCGCCGATTTCCGCGCGTCGCGCCTCGAGCGCGCCCGCATCGAGCTTGGCCCGCTCGCGCTGGTTGCGTGGGGCCCTGCGAAAACGGCGCTGTTCGCGGGAGGTGTTGGGATTTCGCTGGCCCGCCCGCCCTCCTTCCGCGGCTATTCACCGAGCGCCACGTTGTCACTCGCCACCGCACGCACGGGCGTGGTCGGCCCTGCGGTGTCCGAAGCTCGCTTCGACTGGACCAGCGCCGAGCTGGACGGATGCCCAGTGCGCGTTCCAATCGCAAGTAGTGCGTGGTCTTTCTCGCCGTGCGCGGCGATTCAACTGGGCTCGGTTTCTGTGGTCGGGCGCGCTCCTTTCGTGTCCACGCCCGTGTCGGCCTCGCGCTTGTGGGCCGCCGTCGGGGTGTCTACGAAGCTCGAATTTCGGCGCGGCGCGTGGTTCGCGGATTTGGGCGCCGGCGCGCTACCGGTGCTGACGCGCTATCAGTTCGTGTTCCAGGTACCCCGCCGCGACGTGTACGATACGCCCTGGATCGGCTTCTTTCTGCACGCCCGGGCCGGCCTGTCCCTGTGATCAAATCAACGAGGCTCGGCCATTGGCATGGCGGCCCCTGCTGCGTGATTTGAACTCCCTGCTCTCGTATCCACTCCCGCTCGGCCGTCTCGCGAATGGCCGAGCGGACGTGCGCCTGCGGGGCATCGTCGCTGCCCACTTCGAGGCCATGTGGCGACTCTTGCGCCGCCTCGGGGTTCCAGAACACGATTTGGACGACGCGGTGCAAGAGGTGATTTGGGTTTTGGCTCGCAAGCTCGAGGCGGTCGCGATCGAGAGTGAGCGCGCGTTCGTTTTGAGCACGGCGTATCGCGTGGCGTCGACGATGCGACGCAGCCGGCGGCGGCGTCCTGAGATGGTCGAGCTCTCCGGAGAGCACTTGGCTGCGCCGGGACCCGACCCGGAGGGCTTACTCGAGCAACAACGTGCGCGCGCCTGGCTCGACGAAGCGCTCGCAGCGTTGCCGCTCGAGCTTCGCGCCGTATTCGTCTTGTACGAACTCGAGCGCCTCACGATGGCCGAAATTGCGGAGGCGCTTGGGCTCGCAGCGGGAACGGTCGCCTCGCGCTTGCGCCGTGCGCGCGCCGCGTTTCAACTGAGCGTGACCGCGATTGAGCACCGTTTAGGGGTAGCGAGCAGATGACGGAACCGAAACGGCTGCTGGACTCCGCGGATCGCGGCTTTGCCGAACGCCTCCTGGCCTCGTCGGTCGCGGACCGACCCTCTGGCGCGGCCCGACGTCGCGCGCTTGGGGTTGCGGCAGCAGTGGCGTCGGCGTCTGCAGTGGGGACCGCGAGTGCGGTGACGACGGGGGCTTTGGTCAAAGGCGCTCTGGTGTGGGCGCTCGTTGGCGGTGCTTCGGGCGCGCTCGTCAGCGTGTCCGTCGCCAAAGTGGCGGCGCATTTCGAGACGCGGTCGCCGCGTGCGGCCATGATCATCAACGCTCAGCCCTCACGGGCGACGCCCACCCATCAGCTTGTAGTTCACACAGATAGCGGTCCCACGCGCGCTGGGGGTCGTGCGCCGCTGCCGGTGGTTGAGGACGAATCGGCGGAGTCTGGTCAAGTGCCAGCGACCGAAGCTGAGGCGCGCTCGGTGGCCGAGCCTCAGCCCATCCATTCAGCGCGTGCAGCCCAGCACGACGCGCCCAGCGCGCCTGCGCGCTCCGGCACCACTCGCGCAACGCTTGGAATGTCTGCGCACTCGTCCGCACAGGCAGCGAGTGGGTCCCAGCTACCCGCATTGCCTTCGTCGACGCCCGCGCCGGTTCCCGCGCTCCACGACGTGGAGGATGAACTCGCCTGGCTCGATCAAGCGCGGCGCCGCCTCGCGGCCGGCGATGCAGGCGGCGCGCTGACTCGCATCTCGGCTTACCAGTCCGTCTTTCCCCGGGGGCACTTTCAGCCTGAGGCCCTCGCGCTGCGCGCGGAAGCGCTTGCTGCACGTGGCGAGCGCGCGTTGGCGCAGCTGGCCGCAGCGCGCTTTCTTGCGACGGCGCCCAGCCACCCACTCGCCGCGCGCATGCGGGCCCTAGTCGACGCCTCCGCCGACCCTCAGCGCGATCGGAGCAACTGAGACACGAAGGTGTGAAGCCCGCGTGCGGCAGCGTCGAGCTCGAGCGTCGACGCATCTGCATAGTGAGCCACTTCGACGATGCGCTGCTGGACGCGTGCTTCGTAAAGCTCCTCTTCTCGCCGCCGTTCTGCGCGTTCGAGGCCGCCATTTTCCACGAACGCGAGCACGCGCGGCAATTCGTCGGCGTCGAACCAAACCCCATGTCGACTGCACACGTCGACCACGACGCCGCTCGTGCCGCCGAAGTTCTTGCGCTGCATCAAGTCTGGGCAGAGCGCGCAAGGTCGATAGCGCACCACCTGCTCGCCGAGGCCCTTGGCGGCCGGTCGAGTGGGAGCGACACGCCCGAGCCCGCGTCGCTCTTCCAGCAATTGCACGAGCAACGCATGCTCCACGAATTGCCCCGCGCACTGACCACAATCGAACACCGTGCCGCGCGCCTCCACGAACGCGGCCAGCGGCTGCCGACACACGGGACAGCTCGCCTTCGAAGGATCTCCCACCGGCTCGAGCCCGAGCTCCCGCCCACAGCCGCCGCAGTGCAGCGAGGCCGCCGCGTTCATGTGAAAGCAATGCCCGCAGCGCACGCTCGAAACAGGCACATGACAGTGACTGCAGCGTCGGTCCGCGGCGTGGAGCGGGCCTCCGCAATTCGCACAGCGCAGCACATCGGCGTCGACCATTGTTAGTTCGAGGTTAGCATTTCGCTATCGACCCTCCGCCCCGCCGAGGCTAGCATCCAGCGTGCCCCACGGATTCGCGCTTTTCGAGACCGCTCTTGGGCACTGCGCGATTGCCTGGGGGCCGCGCGGCGCGCGTCGGATCCTGCTCCCGGGCGAGACCGAAGGCGAGACGCGTGCCCGCCTGGCGCTACTCTGCCCCGATGTGGTCGAAGCCTCGCCGCCCGCTGAAATAGCTCGCGGGATCGCCGCCATCGTCGCTCTGCTGCGCGGCGAGCAAACGTCGCTCGCCGACGTGCCACTCGACATGGGCGGGCTTCCTGAGTTTCATCAGCGCGTCTACGAGTTCGCTCGCCAAATCCCGGCCGGCAGCACCTGCACGTACGGTGAACTCGCGACTCGTCTTGGCAGTCCCGGTGCCGCGCGCGCGGTTGGACAGGCCATGGGGCGAAACCCATTTCCGCCGGTCGTGCCCTGCCACCGCGTGCTGGCGGCGGGCGGCAAAATCGGAGGCTTCACTGCGCCGGGTGGCACCTCAACCAAGCTGCGCATGCTGGCCATCGAACGCGCCCCGACCCAGACGGCGCTGCCGCTGTTCGCTGGCGATATGCCGCTCGCATTCGATCCGGACGCGGCACTGGCGCACCTCCGCGGCGTCGACGCTAAGCTCGCCGCGCTCATCCAGGCGGTCGGACCCTTTCGCATGAAGGTGAACGCGGCCCAGAGCCTGTTCGTTGCTTTGATGGAAGCCATCGTGCACCAGCAGCTCACCGGCAAAGCGGCTGGCACCATCTTCGGTCGCGTGTGTGCGTTGTTTCCGATGCAAAGCGGGCCCACACCGAAAAAGCTCCTCGCCTGTTCCGAGGCCGAACTGCGCAGCGCAGGCCTCTCTGCAGCCAAGGTGCGCGCCCTGCGCGACCTTGCAGAGCGCGCCGACGCCCACACACTGCCGACCTTGGCCGAAGCGCAGCGCTTGGCTGACGACGATGTGATCGAACGCCTGACCCAGGTGCGCGGCATTGGTCGTTGGACGGCGGAGATGCTGCTCATGTTTCGCCTCGGTCGCCCCGACATTTTACCCCTCGACGACTACGGCATTCAGAAGGGCTTCGCGCTCACATTCAAAGCAAGCCCCGCCACCTTGCGCGCGGCGCTCGCGCGTCGCGGCCAACGCTGGAAGCCCTACCGCACCGTCGCCAGTTGGTACCTCTGGCGCGCGCTCGAACTCGACGCTGCGACTCGCTCTATCCCGTAGGTACTGCCGCGCGACTTACGCGAGCGGCAAGCGCTGCCTAGAGCGCTTCAGCCTCCTTTCGGAGCCAGTCTCGGAAGGCGACCACTGGGGCGCGGCTGAGGTTCTCGCGCGGCCCCACGAGATAATAGGCGAGGCCAGTCGGGACCGCTCGCTGCTTCGGAAATACGAGCGCAAGCTTCTCGTTCTTGATTTCGTCGCAGGCGAGCGACCAACGCGCGAGCGCGACGCCTTGTCCGCGCAATGCGGCCTCGACCACCATGCCCGAGTCGGTGATCTCGTTGCTGCTGAGATTTCGCGGAGCCGCCTGCCCGACCGCAGCGAACCAGGTCGCCCAGGCGTTCGCCTCGTCGTCACACAACAGCGTTGCGCGTGCGAGATCCGACGCGGTCTTTAGTTTGAGTCGCGGAAGTAGCTTGGGCGCACACACGACGACCCAAGCGTCGTCCGCCAGTTTCTCGCAGAAGAGCCCGGGATAGCGCCCGGAACCGTAGCGGATCCCCAGATCGAATGGCTCGACGCCGAAGTCGATCAGCCGCTCGCTCGCCGAAATCCGCACGTCAATCTCGGGGTTCTGTTCCATGAAGCGCCCGAGGCGCGGCACCAACCAGCGCGCGCCGAATGAAGGAATGATGCTGACCGCCACCGTGGGGCGTGTGTTGCTGCCCATCGATCGGAGGCGCGCGTTCGCGTCGTGGAGGCGCTGAAACACGACCAGCAGCTCTGCCGCCCAGGCTTGCCCCGACGGAGTGAGCGACAAGCGCCGCGGCGAGCGGCGGAACAACGGTGCACCGAGCTCGGCTTCGAGCGCCTTGACTTGATGGCTGACCGCCGTTTGTGTGACGCCGAGCTCTGCCGCCGCGCGCGTGAAGCTTTCGTGGCGAGCGGCTGCTTCGAAGACCTGAAGTGCATTGAGCGAGGGCAGGCGCAGCGTCGGGCGAACCATGAGAATTCCTCATGTACCATGGAAAACTATCGTTTGGCCGATTCCGCGGCTTGGCGTAGCAGTGTTCCCATGAAATTGTACAGATTTCGCTACAGCCCCTACGCGCGCAAAGTGCAGATGCTGCTCGACTTGGTCCCTCTCAGGTATGAGCTAATCGAGGCCTCCTACGGCGACAGGAACGAGCTCGCCGCGCTCACCGGCGGCTACATCTACGTGCCCGTGTTGGTCGATGACGCGGGCGCGCCCATCGTCGAGTCTCGGGCGATTTGCGAGAAAATCCTGGCTCGCCCGGAGGCCAAGCACTTGGTCCCGGCGCCGCTCGAAGGTCCGATTTGGGCTTACGCGGACTTTGTCGATGGTCCGCTCGAGGACATCTTGTTTCGAATTGCCTCGCCCGCCGTGCGCGACGCTTGGGCGACCCCCTTCGAGCGTGCTCTTTACGTGCTCATCAAGGAGAGGAAATTTGGGGCTGGCTGTGTGGAAGCGTGGGAACGCGACCGCGCGGGGCTCATCGCGAAGGCGCGTCACTTGCTCGCCCCCACACTGAGCACGCTCGAGCAACGCCCATTCCTGTTCGGTGACGCACCAACGCTGGCGGATGCCGCGCTGTACGGAAACAGCATGATGCTGGAGGAAGGTGAGCGTGAGCTGCTCAGCCAGGTGTCGCCGACGCTGGCAGCTCACGCCCGGCGCATGGAAGCTGCGCGCTAGGTGAGTGTCCCGATCGGGACAGGTCGCCCCGATCGGAGCGTTCGCCTGCCCCGCGCGTGACGGGAGCCTGGAAAAGCAGCGGTTCGGCGCTTGGCACGTCCTCTGCAGTGACGAGTGCTGCGTTCCCACGCATCCGGCGTGCCCCGTCGCGGGCGCGCGCAGCACTCATGGACCATATCCTCATCGTCGAAGACGAAGCCACACTCCGCACCTCACTCGTGCGCTGCTTGCAAGGGCAGCCCGAACTCGAGGCGACCGGCGCTGCCACGCTGCAGGAAGCGGTTGCAGCGCTGAACCGTCAATCACCGAACCTGCTGGTGCTCGATGTCGACCTCCCCGACGGGTCTGGCCTCGAACTCGTGCCCGAGCTCGCGCTGCGGGGATTGAATGTTCCGGTCATTCTGGTCACGGCGCACCTGCAGCGCTTCCAAGCCGAGTTCCCGGATAGCGCCAACGTCGACGTCCTGCAGAAGCCCTTCGAAATCGCTGAATTTCGCCGGCTGGTGTTGGAGCGGCTGGTGCGGGCAAAGACGGGGCATCTCTCGTCCGCGTTCACTGTCGCGGACTATCTGCAGTTAGCCGGAATGGCTCGGCGCAGTATCGTTTTGATGGTGAACGAGGGGGCGCGCACGCTCGGTCACATCATCGTCCAGGACGGTGCGCCGCGCTGGGCCGAAGACCAACTCGGGGGCGGCGAAGCCGCGTTTCGCAGGTTGTCGATGCTGCAGTGCGCGGACGTTTCGTGCCGCCCGCTCGATCAGCCGATCGCGAAGGTGAACCTCAGCGGCAGTCTCGAGAAGCTTTTGATTGACGCCGCGCGACACGCCGACGAAGGGCGCCGTCGAGCGAACTCTGCAAAACCGCGGGCGCGCTCGAGCTCCCCCGAGAGCTCACGCCCGACGGTGTCCCCGCCCGCCGAGC
>JAEUAF010000022.1 GCA_019695485.1 Sorangium sp. | reverse complement strand
CCCGACGCGTACCCGGAGCCCCCAGTAGCCCCGCCCAAACTTCAGCGCGTCGAGAGACCGATGGGAATACCGACTAGACATCGTTCTGACAATTGCGTAATGCCCCGTTCTGAAACTTTGGTGTGGCAAAGGAGGGAAGGGCAAGGGGAGGTGTGACATGCCCGCCCATCCGCTGGGGTGATTGCCAGGGGGTGGCACGAGGGTGGTAAAAACGGATTGCATGGGCGGAGGCTATCGCGTAATCGACAGTCTGTCATGCCCGGTATGAAGACCTCCCTCGCGGCCCGCAAAGCGGTCTTGCGAGCGTTCGTGAAAATGTGCGACGACCTCGGGCGGCCTCCGTCAGTGAGGGAGCTCGGGGAGGCGATGGGGTACGCGAAACCGCATTACGTGCATCGGGCGCTTTCCAAGCTCATCGAGCGGGGGATGCTCCTCGGTCAAAAACAAGTCACGGTGCGGGCCAAACGGGTGAGCGCGGCGGGGCTCCGTTGGCTCGCGCAAGAGGAACGAGGGTAAGAGAGATGGCGGGAAAGAAAGCAGTCAAGCGCTGGTCGGTGGACGAGAAAGCGAAAGCACTCGCTCGACTCGGCCAAGAGACGGCCTCGGAGGTGGCGAGCGCGCTCGGGGTCACCGACCAGACGATCTATGCCTGGAAGAAAGCGGCGGGCATGAACGGCACCAAGGCAGCGCCGGCATCGAGGCCAGCGAAGAAAGCGAAAAAGAAAGCCGCGAGCAAGGCCGCGAACGGGCACATTCAAGTTACCGCGGGCGGGCTCGACACCATCGAGAAACAACTCGAAACATCCCTCGTGAGCGTGCGCGCGATGCGGGTCGCGTTCCGCACGGTGTTTGGGGGGCAGTGATGGCCGTCACTTTCGAGAAACCAGAATGGGCGTTGCGCGCCGAGAGCATGGATCGCCTAGCCCCGAGACCCGGCTGGCCGCCGCGCACGACGTGGCCAACGGGGCCGTGGGACACCGAGCCCGACATTGTCGAATGGCGAGCGCCCGAGAGCGAGTACCCATGCCTCATCGTGCGGGGCCCATCCGGGTCGCTGTGCGGCTACGTCGGCCTCCCCGAGGGTCATCCCTGGCACGGGCAAGCTCACTCCGCCGTCGACGAGGCCGTGAACGTTCACGGCGGCCTCAGCTATGCGAACGAGTGCAGCGGGAACATCTGCCACGTCGCGCGCCCGGGCGAGGCCGAGCACGTGTGGTGGCTCGGCTTCGATTGCGCGCACGCGTACGATCGGAGCCCGGCGTTCGAGAATTACTTTGCCCAGCGCGGCATCCCGCGCGTCGAGGGCTACGACACCTACCGCGACCTCTATTACGTGCGAGGCGAGACCGAGAGCCTGGCCCGGCAAGCATTCGCGGCGCGGAATTCCGACCGCAAAGGAGCCGAACCCCATGCCGGCGACTGAACGCAACCCCGAGCTCGACCCGGCCTTGGCGGAGCTCGTCGCGAACGATCTAATCGACGAGGTAGAGGCGCGGGCGGACCAAGAATGGATCCGCGCCTTGGCCAGCAAGGTCGTGGCCAATGAACTCTCGCTCGACCAAGCCGCCGAGGCCATGGAGGCGCGAGCCAAGGTCGCGGCGAGGCGGGCGTTGACGCGAGGGAAAGCGCCGTGAGCGATGACCCCGGGCCGAGCAAGTACGATGACCTCGCGCGCGTGCTCACGGAGCGGCTCGACGCGGACGCCGTCGTCGTCGTGGTCCTGAACGGACCGTACGGCCACGGCGCATGCCGAGCGGAGCGCGCTATGCCTCGCGGCGGCACGCGCGAGCAGATGCGGGGCCATCTCATCGATCGGCTTCGGTGCCTGGCGGACAGCATCGAGCGCGATGACACGCCGGGCCGCGTCGAGCCGTGGGTGGTGCCGTCGTGAGCCAGCATGAGTATCTCGGCGACGGGGTCTATGCGTCATGGGACGGCTTCCACGTGTGGCTACGGACGGGGTCGCACGACAGCGAGCCCGCCATCGCGCTCGACCCCGAGGTCCGAGCTGCGCTCCGTCGTTATTGCGACCGCGTCGCGGTCGAGCCTAGCCCTCCCGACCATCCTCCAAGTTCCGCATCGCCAGGGTGACGGCCGCGATGGTGTCGATGCCCGGCTCGCGCCGATACCATCCGACGGCCTCGTCGAACTCGCGCTGTAACCAGTCAATCGAGCCCGACCCAAGCGGGCGCCGACGCGGCGGGGCCAAGAGCGCGACCGTCCAGAACAGCGTCATGCTGAACCGGCGCGTGCCGTTGCGATCGGCCGGGAATTGGTCGACGCATTCCGACTGGAGCATGTGCGCCATCGCTTCATGCTCCTCGCCGTCCTCGGGCACGGCGACGGATAGGTTCACGTTGATGTGTTGAGTGCGGATCACACCCCGATCATGCCTCGTCCTCGCTCCCGATAGGGCGCACTGTCCCACCTCGGCTATCACCCCGCGCGGGGGCTTGCGTCCGCGGTTGGCACGGTGGCACACTCGGCGCGGCTTGGGGCTGCGCGCCGAACACGCTGGGGACGAGTCTTGCACTCCGTGGCTCCAAGTGAAAAAGCGGCGCGCAGCCGAGGGCCAAGCAGACTCTCTTGACGGTTCCCGTCGCACTCTGTCACAGTCATCGCATTCGTGGGGCCCCGGGGTGTGCCGCTGTCGGGCGCTTTCCCCCCGAGCGCCTCGTTGGCATGTCTGCGCGGGCCCCACGGATACCTACTCGGAGGGCGACATGGGTGAGGCGAATTGGGAGCGGGACGCGGAGTTCATCGAGTACCGCATCGAGAGCGTTGAGCCGAACGAGGGGTACGGGTGGACGCTCTCGCTCGAGGACGGCGGGGGCATTGGTTGCCCCGACAGCGAGTGCAAGCAAGCCCCCGTGCCGGGCGAGACTGCGCGACTCTACGGCAAGGGCTTCGGGTACCAAGTCCGCGGCATCGTCATCAACGCGCGGGTCTACCGGTACTTGACCGAGGAGCAAGAGGCGGCCCGTCACGCCCAATGGTGCCGCGACGAGGAGGCCAAGCGGCAAGCCAAGCTCGACACCGAGCTCGCCGATCGGGACGCGCGACGCGCCAAGCTCCCGGCGCCCTTTCGCGAACGCATCGAGGGCTTCATCGCGGCACGCCCCGACTGGCGTCGCGACCATGAGGGCTACGAGCTGTTCGTGTGCGAGGAAGCGGCCGAACTCGCGCAGCACCTGCAAACGCCGGAAGCAATGCGCGCGTTCGCGGCCGCGTCCTACGACGAGCAGAAACGGCAAGCCCCGCAACTCAAGTACAGCGAGCACTCGGGCAACACATTTGGCGCGATGGGAGCGCTCGCTCGACGCGCCCTCGAAAGCCCCGAGCTCGTGCCGAAGATGCACGGGGCATTGTGTCCGCTCGTAGGGTGCAAGGAGTATGGGTGCTTTGCGGCGAGAATTCCCCCGCTCCCCTCGCCCCCGCCTGCGCGCGAGGAGCCCGAGACATGAGCGAGCCCTGTCACGCCTGCTCTGATCCTCACTGCCCGGGTGGGCATATCCCGCGCGGGCGGCTCATCGAGATCGCCGATGCCATCATCGAGGCGAACCGCGACCTGAACGCGGCCGACCTCTGCTCGCTCGCGACGCTCCTCACTGGTCACGCCTTTTTCGCGTTCGCTCACCGAGTCGCGACCGGCGCAGGCGAGACACTTGAAACGGCCTCGCCGGACCAATGGCAACGCCTCGAGGAGCAATATGCGATCGGCGTCATACAGACGCTCCCGACGGGCATCGCTTGGGCGAGGACCGCCCGGAACCGGCGCGGCGCATGACCCGCCCCCTCCTCCCTCGCCTCGAACTCGGGCCCCACGGTCCCGCCTGGCTCTCGCTGCTTTGCCTCTGCGGTTGGATGGCGGGCGTCGTCGAGTGGGCCGGGGTCGAGCCGTTTCGGGGGGTCGGGAGCGAGTGAACGCCGAGCCCACCGCGAGCGCCATCGGCGCCGAACTCGGCCGCCGCTCGGAATGGCTCGCCGCCGAGTACGCATGGTCCGCGGCATTCGATCGGCGGTGGGACCGCGTGCGGCGCTATCGGCGCGTTTCCTGGTGGCTCGGCATTGCCCTCTATGCGGGCGCGATGCCGTTCGTCCACACGTATTGGTTTTGGCCGCTCGAGGTCGCGGGTTGGCTCGGGATCGCCGGCTCGTTCTATTTTAGCGACCGGCAACAGGTCATGCTCGACGAGATGACCGCGCGGACGGACATGATCGCGGCGGAAGTGACTCGCCATGAGGAGTGGCTTGCGGACCACGGCCTGTCCCACCCGGGTAAAGAATGACTCGCGTTCCCGCCCTCGAGCGACGCGCTCCCAAGGCGCACGGTTTTCGAGAATAGCGTCCGGGAGCGTTTCCAGTCCAGTGCCGTGACACACCGGCGGCACACCGGCGCCAGACTGAGCCATTCCCAAGGCACACCCTGCGCCACCCGGCTTGACAGTCGGCCCAAAGTGGCACAGACTGCGCGCGTGGACAGCTTGCGATCCGTAGACAGCGGGGCGCCGGGGCGGTGCGAGTGCGAGGACGCGCCCGACCAGTGCCCGCGCTGCGCCCTACGTGACCAACGCCGGGCGTACGAGGCCGAAATGCGAGCCATGCTCGCGACGTTCGGCACGCGCCCGGATCCGCGGGCGCCGAAACGTGTCCGGAGCCTGCGCTAGATGGCGGACAGCGCCCGTCAACGCGTCTGGTATCGCCAGCCCGAGGCCGACGGGCACAAGACCTTGTGCGACCTCGCCCGCAACTACGAGGGCCGCCAGCAACGCCGCAAGAACGACGCGGTCAAGCTCATGCGCCTCTACGAGGGCGAGACCATCACGGGTTTCGACCGTGGGCTTGGCACGAGCGACAACACCTCCGACGAGGCCCGCATTCAAGGCGAGGCCGTCGACATCACCCTCAATCTGGCCCAAAGCCTCGTCGACACCCTCGACGCGAAGATCGCCGGGCTCGAAAACACCAAGCCGCAGATCGTGACGACGGAGGCATCGTGGGACGTGCGGCGCCGAGCTCGCCTCGCCGACCGCTTCATCGAGGGCCAGTACTACGAGCGGCAGGGGCGGTTTTTCGATCTGTGGGACGTGTTCCGGTTCGCGCTGCGCCTGGCCCTCGCCTCGACGCGCACGGCGGCCGTGAAGTTCTACGCGAACCGCAAGAGCAAGAAAGTCTGCGCCGAGGTCCACGACACGCTCAGCATGTGGGTCGACACCCCGGGCGCGGTCTACGACTACCCGAGCGCGATGGGACAGACCACGTGGTGGGACCCGGACCGGCTCATCGACATCTATGGCAACAAGTATCGATCCGGGCTGCCCGGGTTGGCCGACGATATCCGCAAGGCCTGCACCCACCCGCGCCGCAGCCTCGGCCTCGAGCTCCTAAACGACGACCGCGACTACCTGCGCGAGGACCTCGACCGGGTGCCCGTGACCGAAGGGTGGCGGTTCAAGCAAGGCGAGACCAACGGGGTCTACGCCATGTCATTCCCGGGCGCGAAAGAAGCCCTCGAATGGGAGCCGTACGCGCACGAGGACCCGCCGTTTGTGTTCGTGGGCGGACAGCGCTCGCTGACCTCGTTCTGGCACCGCACGCTCACCAAGCCCATCGTCGCGCCGATCCTGCGCGTGAACGAGATTCTCTCCAGCATCGACCGAAGCGAGCGGCTCACCCCGAAGGGTGTGATCTTCTACGACCCCGAGGAGATCACGAAAGAAATGCTCGCGGTCGGCGACGATCACGAGTGCATCCCGATCCCGGGCCTGTCCGGCATGAAGGGCAAACCGATCTACGAGACCCCCGCGCCCTTCCACCCGCTCGCGCTCGACTTGGTGAAATTCTACATCGAGCAGTGCTACAACCTCCCGGGCATCAGCGAGATGCACGCGGCGGGCGACACCTCGGGCGAATGGTCCGGCGCTGCGCTACGCATTCGCAAGCAGCTCATCAACGAGCGGTTCGCGACGATCCAACGCGCGTACGTGCAGGCCTCGACCATCGAGGCCAGCAAGCAAATCATCCGCTGCGCGAAAGAGCTCGCCGAGGACGATCCGAACTTTGCCGCGACCTGGAAGGGCAACGGGTTCATGAAGCAAATCGACAGCAAGGTGCTTTCGATCCTCGACGAGTACAAATACGACGTCGGCCAATACAGCGTGAGCGAGACCAAGAACACGCCCGAGAGCCAGCTGGCCTTGTCGCAAGAGCTGCTCTCGGTCGGCATGGTGACGGGCGACGCGTACCTGAACACGCTCAAATACTACGACGCTCTACAGGGCGCAAAATCGAACAACGACGCGCAAGAGCGTCTCATTGGATTGCAGCTCGACAAATGGCTCATGGCCGATCCGCGCGAGATGCGGGGCCGCACGTTCTACCGCGGCCCGGTCCGCACCATGGACATCTTCGCGGCCATCATTCAGGTCAACCGCGCCTACCTGAACGCGCAGGCGGACGACGTCGACGATCTGCGGCTCCAGTATTTCGCCCGCTACCTCGGGCAATTGAAGCAATTCGCCGACGAGCAGCAGAGCCAGCAAGCCCAGACCTTGGGCGCCGCCGGTGGCACTGCCGCGGCCGCTACGGCGCTCGGTGGACCCGAGGGCGCGCCCGCTCCCATTGCGCCGCAAGTGGCGGCTAAGATCGCAGCCTAGACAGCAACCGTTAGGAGACAGACAGCATGGGTGAGTTACACGGCATCGGTTGGGCGGTGCTCGAGATGCGCTACCACGGCGGCAAGGTCCGCCGCACCGGTTGGAACGGCAAGGGCATGTTCCTGGTCTTTCAAAAGGGCTACCCGGACGGCATCCCGATCAACGCGAACACCGCGCAAGCGACCGGCATCGAGCAGGGCACCGTGTGCAAGTTCCTGCCTTACGTCATGATGCGCACGGTCGACGGCGCGTTCGTGCCGTGGCTTTGCTCCCAAACGGACTTGCTTGCCGAGGACTGGGAACTCGCCACGTCGGCGCCCGAACCCGCCACGCCCGCCGCCTAACCTCCCATGGCCGAGACAGCCGCCGCAACGCCCTCGGGCGATTCCTCCTCCGCGCCTAGTGCTCCAAAAGGCGAGTACGGGAAAGAATTCTCCAAGCCCATCGGGGTGAAAGACGAGGAGATATTCAACAAGCATTTCGGCAAGGACGCGGTCGCCAAGCATCGCACCGAAACGCGCGAGAAGGCCGACGCCAAGAACGCGGCCGCGGACAAGCCGAAGCCGAAGGCCAAGGACGACAAGGCCGAGGGCAAGAGCGAGCCGAAGCCGAAAGCCGACGCGAAAGCGGCCGAGCCGGAGAAGAAACCGAAGGCCGCGGCCGTCCACGACGACAAGGCGGACAAGACCAAAGCCAAGCCCGACGCGAAAGCAGCCGACAAGGCCGCGCCGAAGGGCAAGGTGCAAGACGAGTCCGAGCCCGAGGAAACAGCCGCTGAGGAGGGCGCCTCGGGCTCGGTATCGACCAGCAAGGCCCGCAAGCTCTACGCCGAGGCCGAAGCCGCGGAGGACCCTGCCGAGGCGCGCCGGCTCTATAAAAGCGCGATGCGGGAGGCGTTCGGCAAGCTCCCGCCCGAGTTCGACGATCGCAACTACGGGGCGATCCGACAAGAGCGGCGCAAGGCGAAAGACGAGCTCGCGGCCGTCGCGAAAAAGAACGAGGACCGCATAGCGGAAGCCGTGCGCGTGCTCGAGCCATCCTCGCAAGTCATGCGGAAGCTCCAGGCCGGGCTCGGCGAGAAGCTGACCTGGCCCATCGTCGACCGCGCCATCGATACGATGAAGGCCCTGCGCGATATCGAGAATGGCGACTTTACCGCCTTGAGCGAGATCGTCAGTCGCGCGAGTGGCAAGCCCCATGACGAGGCGATGAAGTTGTTCGTGCGCGGGGTCAAGATGTCCCCCGATGGGCGAGCCGCGCGGCAATTGGCCGAGACCGCGCAGCGCGAGACCCAAGAGGTCAAGCAGCAACTCCAGGCCTTGCAACGCCAGCTTGCCGAGAAGGCCGAGGCCGACAAGGTGCAACAGACCGAGTCGCAACGGCAAGCGCAGGTCACCGAGCACCGCGAGCACTACCTCGACCAAATCGAGAGCGACCTCGACGGGCACCCGGTTCTAAAACTCCCGCGCGGGAAAGAACGCGTGCTGGCGTACTTGATCAAGACCGCCGACAAGACCCTAAAGGCGCCGAAATACTCGTTCGAGCAGGCCGCGGACCGCATCGTGGCGCACGAGAAGAAACGGCTCCGGGAATTGAAAGGCGCGCTCGACACCGATGGCGAGGACGTGACCGAGCCGGCGGCGTTGGCCAAGACGGGCTCGCGCACCGTGCCGCGCGGGGAGCGGACCGCGAACGGCGTGCGCGAGGAGAGTGCGGAAGCGCGGTTCGATCGCATTTTCGAGAAGCACAACTCGGGAGGGAAGCGGCGATGAGCGCGGCCTTCTACGGCATCGGGTGCCTCCTTTGGGCAATCCTCTATGTCCTCGCCGTGCAGGCTTTCTGGACATTAGCCAAAGCTCTCGCCCAGTATATCCCCGTGTGGTGGCGTTACGGGGAGTGCGTGGAATGTCATCAACTGAAGTGCCCGCGCGTCGGTCGGTGGCCGGCGCGCCATCGTGAGAGCGTGTATTGCAAAGACTGCGCGTGGGGAGGTGCCAAGTGACCCTCCGCGTCGTTCCCGACCCCGTCCCGACCCCGATCCAATGGGGCGAGCGCCCGCGCATCATGACCGCGCCGTACCACCATTTCTGTTCGGTCATCGAACGCGGCGACATCGCAGAGAACCTGCACAGCGCGACCATCGCCACCCCCGATCCGGGCATCAAGCTCGACGGCAAGCGCAACAAGGTCCGCCTCGTGGAGGTCACCGCGTGCGGCCCGGGCCGATGGGTGCCGGGCGGTCGACAGCCAGCCGAGGTAGCGACGGGCGACCTCTGCTACGTGAAAGAGCGGACCATCCCGTTCCGCCTGCACCTTCGAAAGCAGAACCATTTCTACATCCCCATGGACGGCATCCTAGCGACCCTCGACCGCGACAACGTTCGACTCCGCCCCGCCGGGCAGTTCGTGATGACCCGCGAGGTCGACGAACGCGCGCGGGTGGCGGTCATGGGCGACTTGCCCTTTCACATCGGTAAAACGATGGGGCTCGACAAGAAGGGCGAGGAGGCCGACGACGTCGGGTGCAACAAGACCCGTATCGAGGAGGTCGTTGCCGTCGGGCCCGGCAAGTTTGGCGGGTATCGGCAACGCGTGCGCGAGGGAGCGGACGATCGGTGCGAGCCGCCGTGGGTGCTCGAAAGCGATCCCTATTGGGAAACGCCCGATTGCAAGCCGGGCGATCTGGTCGTGTTCACGGACATTGCCCGTCCCGTCGAGATCACACTCGCCGGGCGCAAGTTCACGCTGTTCGAGTTCGATCATGCCGTCGCGGGCATCTTGGATCGGGCGATATGAAACGCGCGTTTAAGCTCACTCTCCGAGAGGCCGCGGCCATACTCACGGACGAGGTCGGCCATCGCTATTTGCCGAACGGCGACTATCGCGCCGAGACTTTCTTTCGTCACGATCACGTCCTCATCGAGTACGAAATCGAGGCGGACAAGCCGCCTCCCACCGAGGCGATATGACGATGCCCTTCGCTCGGTGTCACATCTGCGAACGCGAACTCACCGCGACCGGGTGCCCGTCGTGCAGCGCGCAGCCGCCCGCGGGCTGGCAACCGTTCGCGATGCCGCCCCTTGGGACGTTCGCGCCCATCGCGCTCGATGAGCGGCGCGCGTTCATTCGAGAGCTCGCGATGCGCGTCTATGTCGAGCGCTGCCAAGGTAGCCTCGAGGATTCCTGGAACTGGGCTCGCGCCTTTTGGGACGCCAAGCCCTCGGACTGCTAGATGCCCGGCAAGAAACGCTCCCCGATGGGCCGCTCCCCTTCTCGCGCCAAGACCGAACGCGACGAGCTCGGTCGGCTGCGTTCCGCCCTCACCGAGCCGCTCTTGAAGCAACTCTGCGAAACGCACGAGGCCGGCGACTTTCGGAACATCACCGCCGCGAGATGTGGGGTGCATCCGAAGATGCTTTCCCGGTGGCTCAAGCAAGGCGCGGCGAGCGAGGGCAAGGACCTGTACGCGCGCTTGTTCGTCGAATTCATGGCCATCGAGGGCACGATCCGGGCCGAGTGCGTGAAAGAGCTCCGGGACACCCAAGCCTCGTTCGAAGAGACCGTGTTCGACGAGGGCAAGCCGACGGGCAAGACCGTGACGACCCGCCGCACGAGCGGCATTCAATGGTACCTCGAGCGCCGCTTTCACCAGTGGCGCAACGACTGGGTCCGGCGCGAGGACGAGGGCGACGTCGTCGACATCTTGCAACCGGCCGCGACCGCGTTCACCATGGAGGCGGCCGTCGCTATCGTGACGCAGCTGGCCGAGAACATGCCGCCCGCGCTCCGGGCAATCTTCGCGGCGAAAGGGTGGCAACAGATGAGCGAGGCGAATCATGGCGCGTGACAAGACCGCGACGGCATCCGACCGCACCGCCGCGACCGACGAAAACCAGGGCCTCGCCGCGCGACTCGTCGAGCTCCGGACCGTCGTAGAGGAGAACCGGAAAGCCAGCGTCCGGGACGTGAGTGAGTGCAAGGAGGCCTTGGCGCGCCTCGACGTGCGCGTGAGCGCGCTTGCGACCAAGCTCGACAAGGCCATGGGCGACATCGATCGGCGCGCGCGCGACCTCGGCCAGGCCCACCGGGACGGGGCCGAGCAGGTGCGGGCCGCGGGCGAGATTGCGCGCAAGATGACCGACCACATGCGCGTGCTCGACGAGCTGCGCGAGGTGCAGGCCGACCCGTATGAGGTGATCAAGCCGTTACAGCGCCAGATTGCCTTGCTCGAGGGCGACATCAAAACCACCCGCGCCCACATCGATCGCAAGTTCGAGGCGTTGCCGAAAGCGAAGCCCATTGCATGGGAGACCCGCGACGATGCCGAACGCGCCGGGCAACGCGAGAGCGCGCGGCTCGACAAGGAACGGGACGAGGCGCACGAGGCGAAAGAGCGGCGCCGGCATGGGGGGGCGGCGTGAGCGAGGAGGACGGTACGTGGGAGGGCGTCCTCGAATGGATGGAGCGCATGACGTCGCGCGGAGGCCCGACTCCGGGCGCGTTCCGACTCGGCCGCGACGGCACGTGTACGCCCATCAACCTCTGTGAGCCGGACGACATCTACCGCGACCGCGAGCGGCTCATCGACGAGGCGCGGGATTGAAGCGTGGTGCGCAAGTTCAAGCCCGACGACCTCGTGCAGTGGGCGATGGCTTTCGCGGTCGCGTGCTTTTGGGTGAGTTGCGGAATCGCGGCCGTGCACAACGCGCTCAAATAGCCGCCACACTTAGCATGTGAACGCGCTCGACCTGCTCGACCCGTGCGAGGCGCTCGCGCAGGTCGGGTTGCTCTTCGGCTTCAAGCCGCCCGATCCGGAGTGGGCGCAGTGGCTCGAGTTCCTGCACGAAAAGCAGGCGGCCGTTGCCAACGACCAGGCGAGCAACATCGCCGTCCTCGCCGGTCGGCGCGCGGGCAAGACCGAAGGATGCATCTACTGGCTCGGCAAGGACTGGCGCGCCCACCCGGGCAAGCGCAGCCTCTACGTTGCGTCCACGATAGGGAGCGCGCGGGAAATCATTTGGGACCGCCTGCACGATTTCGACGAGAAATTCGCGATCGGCATCGAGTTCAACGAGAGCCGACTCGAGGCGCGCTTCCCGAACGGCTACACCATTCTCGTCACCGGGTGCGAGAACAAGAAACAAGCGAACCGCGTCGCGCGCGGCAAGCGCTTCGTGAAAGTCGTCATCGACGAGGCCGAGCTCTTCGAAGACCCGCTCTTGCGATACTTCATCCGCTCGGCGTTGAAACCGACGCTGATGGACTTCGGCGGCAAGCTCATGCTGATGGGCACGCCGCGCCGGGCTCTCGCCGGGCTTTGGTACGAGATCACGGGCGACCCCGCCAACGACAACGACGACGAGAGCGCCGCGGCCCTGGCAGCCCGGAGCTGGAGCGTTCATCGCTTCAATGCGCTCGACAACCCGTTCATCCAATACGCGGGCGGGGCGCGGCAGTATTTCGCCGACCAGCTCGCGGAACTCGGCTGCGACGAGAGCGACCCGGAATTCATCATCGAGTACCTCGGGCGTTGGGTCCGGGACGACTCGGCTTTCATTTACCGATTTTCGCCGGCCAAGAACCTCTACGACGAGACGACGGAGTGGGACCGGCAGGGCGCCCTACGTACCTTTATTGGTGTCGACCTCGGCGACCGCGACGGGTGCGGCTTTGCGGTCTGGCAGAAACGGTGGGACTCGGACGAGCTCCGGTGCGTGGAAGCGTACGCGGCCGTCAACCTCGACACCGACGAGCTTGCGGCCGAGATCCGGAAGCTCATGATTCGGTGGCGCTCGCACAATGTGAGGGTGGACTCGAAAGGCCACGGCGCGACGACCATTTGCAAGTCGCTCTTGAACTACGGCATCCCCGCCGAGCCCGCCGAAAACAATCACCGCAAGCTGCCCCTCATCAAGGACTTGAAGGCCGTGCTCCGGAGCGGCAAGGCCAAGCTCCACCCGACCCGGTGCCGGGAGCTCATCGTCGAATTGAAAGCGATGACCTGGAACGAGGACGGTGACAGCCATCAGGACGGCATTCCCGACGAGGTGATCGACGCGTCCTTATGGGCCGTGTTCGAGCTCCGAAAGCTCGCATTGGTCAAGCCCGCCAAAAAGCCCGCGCTCAATGCCGAGGAGTGGGAAGCGCTCCAAGAGAAGCTCGAAAACCTCGCCGCCGTGCGCCGTGCGGAGCGGCTCACGCGGCTATCGAACCCGACCCACCGGGCGCGGCCCGCGAAGGGGAGGAGGACGCGGCTGTAGTGGAGCGCGGGCCCATCCGAAGATGGGTCCCGCTTCGAACTTGGCCCGGGTCGGCTTCCGCTTTCCAGTCGGGTGATGGCGCTCGATAGGCCAGCGCGCGCCGGCTACGGTGTGCGGCATTACCCGTGCAGAGCCGTTTCTTGTCAGCGCGCAACCCCATCTTGCCCGCCCCGCTTGCAAATCGCAATTGACATTTCGAAACGCGCCCGTCACCCTGTTTCGTGCAAGGCCTCGGTCTTGCCTGCCTCGCTTCGGCGAGTGACCGACTCCCTACCGGGTCCCAAAACTAGGTAGCTGCCCCGGGCAACCGGGTGTGCCCCGGCCGAGCGTTATCGGCTGCGCCGCTCGAAACGAGCGTGAGACCGCGAACATTCCCGAGCGCTGGAACAGCGCCCATCGAGGTGTTTCTCTCATGGCTGCATTAACCATCCTCAACGAGTGGTTGAAGGATCAGTTCGAACAACCGGGCCGCATCGAGGCCATGTCGAAGCGGAAGACCGTATTTCTCGACAAGATCTCGACCCGCCAAGACTCGGGCGAAAACTTCCGACAGCCGGCGCTCTTGCACGGCGGTCGCGCGTGGGCCGACAGCCGTAGCGCAGCGCAGGCGATCTCGAACGACAACGAGAGCAACCTAGCGCCGTTCGACTGGGTTTCCTACGTCGGGAAAATCAAGGGCAACCTCCTCATCCTGCACGATGAAATCGCGGCCACGGGCAACGACAAGGAGAAGATGGGGGCGTACGCGAAGACGCTCCAGGTCAAGACCGACAACATGCTTCAGACCTTCGGGTCTCGCGTCAACCGCGGCATCCTCGGTCCGAAGGGCATGTGGCTCTTCCGCGGCACCATTCTGAACGGTGTCATCACCATCGATTCCCGCGACGCGAACCGCATCGCCTATGTCGAGGTCCGCGCCGACCAGCTCCAGGCCTCCGCCGACGACGGCTCGAGCACGAGCCACACTCTCTACGGGTCCGGGTCCGTAGGCTTTTGCGTGTCGCTGACCGGCCGCTTCGGCACCGCGCCGACGGTGACCGTCTCGACGTCCTTTGGCGGCACGGCCGCGACGCCCTCCGGGTGGACCGAGTCGACGACGATCTACTTTTACTTCCGCGGCGACTTCAAGGGCGGCATCGATACGGGCTCGAAATTCGGGCACCGCATCGACAGCATTCAGGCCTGGGTTACCGACACTGACGCGACCGACACCTATAAGGCCGTCGACCGCTCGCGCGATCCTCGCATGAGCGGCGTAAAGCTCATCACCACCGACGTGACGAACGACGGCGTGGAAGAAGTATTCGAGCACCTATTCGACATCGGCCGTGAGCGCGCGGACTGGGATGGCGACAAGGAGATGTTCGTCTCGACGGCGCGTTTCCGCCAACTGTCGCGCCACCTCGAGTCCCGCCGCATGCGGACCGCGGACGGGTCGCGCTACACCTCCTCGCGGAAGGAAGGCGGCGACAGCCGATACGCGAGCTCGGGCGCGACGTTCAGCTACGCGACGATCACCTTGAACCATCAGTCCGGCGCGTACGAAATCATCGACGAGGTCGATATGCCCGCCGATTACGTGCTCGCGACGAGCACGGGCGACTGGGAGATCGTGCACTACGACGGCTTCCCGCACCTCATCGACGACGACGGCGTCGACATGCTTCGGAAGACCACCGAGGACGATTACGAGATGCGGTGGACCGCCAACCCGTCTTTCAAGCTCAAGAAAGACGCGATGATCACGAACACGGGCCGCGCGCCCTTCCCGGTGGCGCTCTAAGCCATGGCCACCCTGCCGATCGGAGCGAAGCCCGCGTTCGGCGCGGGCGCCATCGCCGCCGGGCCCTGCGCGGTCGCGATCGCCGGCACGTTCACGACGAGCACTGGCGTCTTCGTGGCCTCGGGCGAGCCGAACCGGGAGTTCAGCCTTTCGAGCTTCACGAGTGGCATCGCGACGCTCACGTTCCCGAAGTGGATCTCCTATCTCTCGGGCTGGGGCGAGCACGACCTGGCCGACGCGAGCCCCGCGAACACGCGATCGCTCAAAGTCCGCACCGTCAATTACGCCGCGGGCACGGCCGCCGTCTATCTGGTCAAGGACAGCGACGGCACGACGGATACGAGCCACACCATTGCGACAGGCATCTTGCGCCTGAACCTCATCACGGGCGACTGATGAAGCCGCCCCCGAAAAAGCGCGGCGGCTTTGCCCTCTTGCTCGACGCGAGCAAGGACCCGAAAGGCATGCCCCCGAAGCGTCCGAATGACGCCGCGGTGAAGCCGCCCGACGAGGGCGACGACCCCGAGGACGACCTCTCGGACCTCGACGACATGATGCCGGACGAGGAGAGCGGCGAGGACCTCCCGGACGACAACGGCCCGGACTCGAGCTCCGATGCGGACACGGGCGATGCCGGCACGGTTGACCCCGAGGTGGCCGCGCTCGCGACGCGCCTCGGCTTTCACCAGCCGCACCAGCAACAGGCTCTCATTGACTTGATTCAGCTCGTGACGGGCCCGGGCGGCCCCACGGGCTCGGACGCGTCGAGCGCGTCCCTCAGCCCTCCGCCCCCAGAAAGCAGCGGTTACTAAGCCATGGCTTTGAGCGTCCTCTATTCGAACTCGCAAGGCTTTGACGCGACGATTCAAGACGTCGACGACTGGCTCCTACAGTCGGCGGCGATCAAGGGCAACCTCGCGGCCGTCGCGCTCTATAGCGGTAAGCCCCAGTTCATCGTCCGGGCGAAGACGACCGACAACACCGCGGCGAGCTCGGTCCTCGACTTGACGGCGGCCGGGCTCACGATGCCCGCCAAGAGCTATCGGCGCATCAAGTTCCTCTCGACGGCGGTGAACGGCACCGACAGCTGGGTGCAGGAATGGGACCAGCTCGTCTACGGCAACGACGGCACCACGCCGCTCTTGATCGGTAATCCTCGGCTCATCTTCGCGCGCGGCCAAATCAACGGCACGGTCGGCGACTACGGGTTCTGTTCGGTGCGCGGCACCTATAGCACCGACACCGTGACGAATGACACCGCGGCGTCGAGCGCCGGGTCGAGCCTCGGCAATAACTCGACCAATACGATCACGCTCACGCACCCGAATGCGCGCACCACCTCCAAGCGCATCACGGGCATCAACAATTGCCCCGCGAGCGCGACCGCGTCCGGCGCGCGGCATGTGGCCGGTGTGTCTGCCACGGCGACGACGTTTTCGCTGTTCGTAACCGACCTCGCGACGCCGACCGCCGCGAGCCCGGCGCCGAGCGACTTGAGCGTGGACTTCTACATCCTGCCGCCCCCGAGCGTGCAGCTCGCGATGGCGACGAACAACGTGACCGTCACCGCCGGCTTCAACGCGACCGACAACGTCTACCACGACATCGAGGTATTCATCGGTCGCGCCGCCGTCCACAACCTCGCACCGGATTGACCCGGTAGCCCCCGCCTTCGGGGCCCGGCGCGTGCTCGCTGTCTCGCGCCCGCCGGGCTCCCGAAGATACCTCCCTGAGACAGCATGTCGAACGCACGGCTTTTATCGGTGTTGATCGCCGACGTGCGCGAGGCCGCGGACATCGAGGGCCTGACCGATCGGCACCCGGACGCGACCCTCATCAAGTGGATCAACTTGGAATGGCGGCGCTTCCGCACCAAGGTCGTCCACGTCGGGATGCCGGGCATGACCATCCCGACGACCATCGCCGCCTTACCGACGACGCCGCCGGTCGCGACGGAACGCTACATCGAGGTCAATTGGCCCGACGGCGCCGTCGGGGTCTACGGCGTAGACGTGTTGCTCGGCAACAAGTGGATACCGCTCAAGCCCATGTCGTTCGCGATGCGGAGCGACTTTCAAGACCGGGGCGCGACCGAGAGCGCGCCCGCGTACTGGCTCCCGATCACCTTGCCGAGCGAGTCGACGACGACCATCACCGCCGGCAAGATCGGGCTCTTCCCGTTGGCGACGGGCGGGTTCAACTATCGGATTTGGTACTTGCCCGTGTGGGTCGACATCACCGACCAGACCTACGCGTTCTACGGGCACGACATTTGGTTTTCCTGGCTCATCCAAGCCGTCGTGCGTCGCGTCGCGCAGAAAGACGACGACGCGCAGAACACGTTGGAAGAGGCCATTCGGCAACAGACCGAGATTTGGGCTGAAATCAAGCAATCGGTGCAGATGATGAACGCCGCGGAACTCATCCCGCGCGTGCGCCGGAACCGTAGAACGCGCGGGCGCTGGGGGTCCTGAGATGGCGCGTTTCAAGCCGCGCGAGCTCCGGAACGATGCCTCGCTCGACGAGATCCGCCGTCAGCTGAACGAGGTCCAAAAGGAGATCGCGAGCGATCTGACGACCCTCGGGCAGAAAGCCCATGTCACCGCGGTGCAACTCGGCGACTACGCGGCCCGCTACAGCGACGTCGTGCGGATGGCGCCGCCCGTCGCCGGCGCGCGGCTCATCCTGCCGCCCGTGAACCTCGCGCGACAGAACGACCGGGTGACGGTCGTCCTCGTTGCCGATATGGGCGCGCTCACGGCCGAGGCTGTGGACACGACCGTGAACGGGGCGGCGACGTTGCCGTTCCTCCCGGGCGTCGGCGCCATCGAGTTCACGCTCACGCCCGACGGGTGGTTCGCCTGGAGCCAGTCGGTCATCGCGGCGCATTCGGTGACGCTCGACAAGCTCGCGCAGGTGACGGCGCCTGCCGTACTCGGCCTCCCGATCGGCGCCACCTCGCCCGGCGACGTCGTCGCGCTGACGGGCGCGCAGGTGGGCGAGATCGCCCGCTTCGCGACGCTCATCAGTGACACGACGTCCACCGGCACGATCGCGACCTATCCGCTCACGAGCGCTACGACCACCGTAGAATTCAAGAACGGCGTCGGCGCCACGATCACCATTCAAAGCTGCACGGCCCTCGAGGACGGGCAAGAGGTCGTCTTTCACGTCAACGACAACGCGGGCACCGTCGTCACGTTCGTTTACGACTTCGGGAGCGCGGCCGCGAACAAGCGGCTACGGACCCCCAATAACGTCAATCTCGACCTGCACCCGGGCGACTCGGCCAAATTCCGCTATTTCAATAGCCGGTTGCGCTGTGTCGCGACGAGTGTCGCGGGCGCGACGGACGGCACCGATTTTCAAGCTCTGTTCGAGCTCAAGGAGGATTTCGCGTTCATCAGCGCCGACGGCTTCACCCCGACCGTGAACATCGAGGCGTTGGTCAATTTGGGCGATCACGAGTGGGTGCTGCGCGCGACGACGGTGGCGACGCTCGCGCTCGTTTCGCTCCCGGGCGAGGCGGGTCACCCGGGGATAGCGCGGCTCAATACCGCGGCCGGCGTGGTCAATGCGGTCACGAGCCTCAGTGGCGCCGGTCTCGGCTGGCTCGCGGGCAGCGCCAACGTGGGCGATGTCATCGTCTTCGGCGACGTCACGAGTATCAAATGGGTCGCCCGCCAGTCCTCGTCCTCGGACATTCGCATGCGGCTCGCCCTCTGCATTGCGAGCCTCGCGAGCACCGTCGAATTCCTGCACGACACCGCCGTGAGCGGTAGCTTGCAGCTGAACACGACGACCGGTGGCGGCACGGCGCAAGACCTAGTCACGCTTCCAACCGTCGCCCTTTTTCACGTCTACGAACTCCGCATTACCCCGAGCCGGGTGCAGTTTTTCATCGATGGCGCGCAGGTCGGGACCGACCACACGACCCACCTGCCGAGCGGCGTGGCGCTGACGCCCTACATGGAGATCACCGCGAGGGCGACGACCGCCCAAACGCTCGACCTCGACCTGTTGTGGCTGCGCGGCGCGCCGGCCCGGTAGCAATGGACCCCGAACGAAGGAACCGTAGGATGAGCACTAATGGAACAACTGGTCGATCTTTTCGTACGCGAATGGGTAGCCGGGCACTGGCGTACCTGTATCGACTTTGGCCTACTCGGCGTTATCTGGAGACTCTGGACGATGCTGTGCTACGCGAACGAGCTCGCACGCCGCGAACAAGAGCGCGCCTTGAAGCGAGCCAACGAGACACAGACGAGGCTCTTGCGAGCCTTTTTGAGCGAGCCGAGTCCCACGCTCGCCTCGCTGGCGAACGACACCGAGCGCGCGTTCAAGGTGACGCCATAAGCGGCGTGCTCCGAAAAAGCCGACTCGAGCAGGAACGAGAAAACCTTCTCATCCCGCTCGAGCGGCTCGCGAGCGAGTAGGGCTCACTTGGAGGAGGTG
Source organism: Sorangium sp. (assembly GCA_019695485.1). GTDB lineage: Bacteria > Myxococcota_A > Polyangia > Polyangiales > Polyangiaceae > PMG-095. The sequence goes on along the minus strand of JAEUAF010000022.1, from coordinate 17,177 downwards.
CGGGCGAGTACGTCGGCCACGGCCTGAGCACAGTGGAGACTCGCTTCGCGCGCCACGAAAGCCGCGAGCGCCGCATTGAAGGCCTCGGCGCTGCACGGCGAAGCGAGGCTCTTGCAGCTGTCGTACCGGTGGCTAGCGGCGCGGAAGTCCGCGTCATGGCCCGCCGCGTTCTTCTCGAACGCGCCTTTGGCCCACGCGAATTGACCCGGGGCGACGTCGGGCAGCTTGGTCGAGTACGTCGACGTGATCGCGCCGGACACCGGGTGCCGCCACGTCTCGGTGTCGAAACAATCGAACGTGCAAGGTTTTGTGCCAGTGCAGTCCTCGGCGCGAACGGTCGAGGCGAGGGTCGAGGCGGCCAGGGCGAGCGCGAGGAGGGCGATGCGGGTCATTTGCCCGTGTGATCGGCGGTTCGCGGCGAGGCTTGAGGGTTTTCGCCGGGAGCGCCCTATACAATCCGGGACTGGCCCAAACCGTGCCAACCGCCGAATTGACCCGGTCGCGCGTTCAGCTTAAAGTGGCACATGCTGCGCCAGAATGTGTCGCTCCGCTTTCTGCTCGCCGTTGCCGCCGGGTTTGCCCTCGGGACTTGTCTCGGGTGCGGGAACCCCGTCGTTACCCAGTGCCGGATCGACGCGATCCGGTCGCTCCCCGAGGACGAGACCAAGATTTCCCTCGGGGATGTCGTCACCGTCGTGCGGGAGATCCAAGCGTGCAAGGCGCTCCAGGTGGCTCCGAGCACGGGCCCCGATGGCGGGGCGCCCCCGTGACCGAGCCGGGGCCGAAGACGCCGCGTGGGCCGCTCCCGCCGCCGTTACCGCTCTCCGTGCCGACACCGCGCGAGCCCTACGCGCCCGCCCCGAGCGTTGCCAGCGCCGCGCAGGTCACCGAGCTCGCCAAGGTCGTCCTCCGGAAGCTGAACGAACACGGCGACCGGCTCGACGTCTTTCACCAAGAGCTCGCGCTACTCCGACAGCAGCCGGCGCCAAACGACACCTCGGACACGATGCCGTCACCGCCGAGCCCGTCTCTGCCCGGCGCCGTGGCGCAACACGCGGTGACGGGCGCCAAGTGGCTGCTCGTCGCGATCGGCGCCCTCGGGGTGGCGGTGCAGGCGGCGAGCTACTTCAAGCCGGGCCTCGTCGGTCCGCTCGAGACCGTCTTGCGGCTCTTGCAACAGGTGGCCGCACCATGAGCGGTCGTGTGAGCGTGCGCGCGTGTGAGAGATGCGGGACGGGACAGCCCCGGGGCGGGCGCGCGAAACTCTGCGACGAGTGCCTCGGCCCCAAGGTAGTGAACCAACTTGCGGCCCGGCGCCGCGAGACGCTCGAGCGCCAGCGGCGCCTGGCGAACCAAGGCCTCGGCCGAGGGCGGCGCGCGCGCGATCCGCGGGCGCAGCATGCGCGCGAACACGCGACCGTGCCGCTCGAATTGCTCGCCGCGCGCGGCGACATGATGACCATCGCCGAGATTGCCGCCGTCCTCGGGCTGTCGGTGAACGGCGTGAAGCTCATCGAGCGGTGCGCGCTCGAGAAAGTGCGCCAAGCGCTGCGCGAGGCCGTCGCATGAACCGGCAACTCTCGGCGCTGCCCTATCGCGAGGCCGCGAACTGGACGCGGTGCGCGCCCGTCAAAAAGCGGCTGATTGTGATCCATTGCATGGAGTATCCGGAGAAGCCCAACAGCGCGGAGTGGTGCTCGCGCTACTTTGCCGGGCTGGAAGGGCCCGCGCCGAAGGCCTCCGCGCACGCGTGCGTGGACAGCGACAGCATCGTGCAGTGTGTGCCGTGGGACCAAGTCGCGTGGCACGCGCCCGGGGCGAACCAATACGGTATCGGCATCGAACACGCCGGCTACGGGCGGCAAGCCGTCGCGGAGTGGCAAGACCCGTACTCGACCGCCATGCTGGACTTGTCGGCCTGGCTCGTCGCTGAACTCTGCGCGCGTTTTCGAATCCCCGTCGACTTTCTCGACTGGCAAGAGTTGACGGTGCAGGGGCAAAGCGCGATCGGGATCACGACCCACGCGGAGGTGACCCGGGCCTGGAAAAAGAGCGACCACACCGACCCGGGCAAGGGCTTTCCGATGGGCGACTACCTGCGCCTCCTTGCCAAGTGCGCGCTCGACGCGGGAGCGAACGCGTGATCTTGCCGCTGCTCTTCGGCGCCATCGACCTCGGGCTGTCCGCCGTCGAGCAGGGGGCGAAAGTCTACGACCGCGCGCGCAAGATTTGGCGCGCCGTGAGCCCGCCTAAGGATGCCGCGCCCGCGCCGGGGCAACTGTCGTTCAAGGACGTGGAAAACCAACGCGAGCAGATGCGGGCCGCGACGAGCAAAGGCACCGTCACGGGCCCGACGCCGAGCCGCACCCCTGACACTGCGCGCTCGCGCACCATTCTGCCGCCTCCGCCCACCCCGGGCCGGAACTAGCCCGATGCCGCGCCGAGTCGTCGTTCGAGAATTCGCCTTTACCGAGGGCGAGCACGGGGAGGCCGATCCGCGGGTGCTCCCCGACGGGTTCCTCACCCGCGCCAAGAACGTGCGGCTCCGCAAGGACGGGCGCTTTGGGGTGCGCGCCGACTACGACGCCTTGGGTACGGGCGCGCAAACGAACGCTGCCCTCGTGACCAGCGACGTCGTCGGTTTCAACGGCGGGCTGCTCGCGATCGGGCAGGGGCAAGGCGGCACGAGCCCCCCGGGTGACCTATTCGCGCTCACCGGCACGGCGCAACGCACATGGCGCGCGAGCACTCAAACCGGCAACGGCGCGCGCCTGCAATTGGCGCGCGGCTTTCGCGACCTCGGACGGCCCCCGTCGCAGACCGCGAGCGTTTCCCTGCTCGACGTGGCCGCGGCGGGCGGCATCTGCTGTCTCGTCTACGGCTCGGGATCGGACACGCAAGTCCACGTGTTCAAGACGGCGACGGACACGACGCTCGACTACGAGGCGTTGACCGGCATCTCACACCCGCGGGTGGTGACCGTCGGGACCAAGTTTTTCGTGGTCGGCCTGAGTGGCACGACGGTGAAAGCGTGGCGGTTCGACCCGGCCGTCGACGTGACCTTGCACGCGTTGACGGACCTATCCACGGGAGCGGCCATCACGCACGTCGACGTGGCGCCGAACTACGCGGGCGACGGTTTCTGGCTCGCCGTGCATCGGAGCACACCGACGACCGCCATCATCCCCGTCGATGGCACGGGCGCCGCCGGTTCGGCCGTGACCGGGCCCGCGACGGCGTTCGACTATGTGACGGTGGCGGAGTCGAGCGCCCGCCTCGTGCTCGTTGCCATACCGACGGCCTCTCACCTCATCAGCATCTATTCTTACCTCGCCGGGACGCTGAACCCGGCCTCGCCGCACACGGTGTTTGGCGCGACGACGACGCATAAACAGCCGGGCGTCGTGACCGTCGCGAGCGGAGGGTTCACTGATTTCGTTACCGTGTTCATCGAGGACGACAGCACGCCCCATGGGGTCCACGCCCGCTCGGTCAAGAGCAGCGACCACACTCTCGGCGGGGAGTTCATTCATGACAATCTCCTCCTTGGGACCAAGCCTTTTACGGTGCCAACGAGCGCCGGGTTCGGCTTCCTCGCGAGCGGGCTCATTCAAAAGGAGGGCGACGGGAGCTATTCCAACGGGATGATGCAAGCGAGCAATCAGATCTGGCTCGCCTACAAGGACAAGTTCGCGGCGGGCCTCATCTCGGCGGCTCATCTGCCGCGGGTCGCGTACGACACCTCAACCGCGCTCTCGTATTGGCCGAACCTCATCGACGATGGCGACGGGCGCCTTTTGCCCGTGGCGACCGAGTTCAGCTACTGCTCGACCGCACGGCGACAGACGGCGGCGCTCGCGGGGCTACTCTACATCGCGGGCGGGCAAGTCGAGGTCTATGACGGCCGGCAACTGGTCGAGGCCGGCTTTCTCGAAAAGCCCGAAATCATCAGCGCGACCCCGAGCAACGGCGCGGGCGGCTTACCGAGCTCGACCCCGCTGCTCGTCGCCGCGACGTGGGAGTGGCGCAACTCCCAAGACGCTCTCTGCCAAAGTGCGGTCTCGCCCGTTACTACGGTCACGATGGGCGCGTCCGATGACACGATCACCGTCGTCGTGACGGCGCCACATTCGCTCCGGAACAACATCTCGGCGGCCCTCACCGGCGGCACGGTCACCGTCGTCCTCTATCGGTCGATTGCAGGGGTCAACCAGCTCCGCCGCGCCGAGAGCGCGCAAGTGCTGCCCTATGCGACGGCGGGCGAATTCGCGCAGCCGGTGACCATCACGATGGTCGCCGCCGATGCCGCCGTGCGCGTCAACGGGGTCATTTATACCCAAGCCGCGCGCGGCGAATTGAGCGGCACGCTCGAGCACGAGGCCCCGCTCGATGCCGATTACATCTGGCCCTTCGGGTCGAGGCTGCTGACGGCGGGCGGCTCGAACCGCTATCAAGCGCAGGTCAGTAAGGAAATCTTCCCGGGCGAGCCCGTCAACTGGAGCGGCTCGGCGGGCTTTCTCTTGCCGGTCTTACCCGAGCAGATCACAGGCGTCGCCGCGCTCGACGCGCGCGGGCTCTTGTTCACGGGCGAGCGCATCTTCCAGTTCGCGGGCGACGGCCCAAACGCGAACGGGGAGGGCGGTTACAGCGAGCCCACGGTGGTGCCGGGCTCGACGGGCCTCGGCGACTGGCGCAGTCTCGTCGAGACGCCGATCGGGCTCTTTTTCCAAGGCTCGAACGGGCAACTGTGGGTCTTGCCGCGCGACGGCTCGCCGCCGGCTTGGATCGGGCAGCCCGTGCGCGACACTCTCGTTGCGTATCCGGTCGTGACCTCGGCAACGCTGGTCACCGACGAGCAACTGGTCAGCTTCACCTGCAACAATACCGGGCTCACCGACAGCCGGCTCGTGCATTATGATCTACGCGCGAAGACGTGGATCGTGGACGAGTTCGCGACGTCGACACCGATCGCGGCGGCGACGAGCTACCAGGGGCGCCTCGCGATGGTCTCGGGCGGCATCGTCTACACCGAGCGCACGTCGCTCACCCCGAGCGCGTTCATCGAGCACGCCCTCACGACGGGGCCCATCAGTCTCGGCGGCGCCGGGTGGCGCAAGTTCGCGACCTTGGGTCTCGTCGGCGAGTACCGCGGGGATTGCAATCTCCGATGCCGGGTCGCGTACGACCAGTCGCAATCGTTCACGACGCTGCACTCGTTCCCGCTGCTCGCGTCCGGCGGGCTCTCGGTCGGCGACACCATTCATCGCGAGTGGTCGCCCTTGCGGCGCAAGGCCGAGTATCTCGAGCTCGTGTTCGAGGCCATCACCGCCGGGAGCGCGAGCGAAGGGTTCGTGTTCAACAAATATTGGATCGCCGCCATCCCCGAGCGCGGCACGAGCCGTTCCCCAGCGGCGCAGCGTGGTTAAAGAGCGAGGTTGACCGATGGCGAACGCAAACACACTCGATTTCCTAGGCGGCGGGTCCTCGTCGGGCTCGCTCCAAAACCCGCAAGCCCTGGCGCCGTTCGATGTCGACCCGGCGACGCTCGTGAATTCGGGCCAAGGTCGGTCCGGGGTATCTGGTTTCATCGGGCCGACGAGTGTATCCGGCGGCGCAACGGGCGACCCTTTGGCGGCCTTGCGCGCGAGCCAGGGCGGGAACATCGGCGGGGCCGCGGGCGCGTACAACGCCGGCAACGACGCGACGCGGACCGCGGAGGACGCGACGCATGCGACGAACGGCGGGGCGAGTAAGGACACCTGGTCAAGCGTGGTGAACTCGACACCCGTGAAGCTCGCGCGCAGTATCGTCGACCCGATCTATGGCGGGACGCAACTCGCGAAGGCGGTGCTCCCCGGCAAGGTCACGAACACGATCGACGACATCGGCAACGCCATCAACGCCCCCGTCGCGACGGGGCTGCAAAAGATCGGCGCCCCCGACGCCGTTCAGGCCATCGCCGACCCCCTCGGCTACGGACGCAAGACCGTCATGGGGAGCCCGTCTCAAGGCTCGCTCGGCATTACCGGCGGGGTCGACCTCTTGCCCGGCAACGGCAACGTCGCGCAGGCCTATGGGAACATCAAAAACGACGTCAACAATGCCGCGGGCGCGGCGAGCAACATCGGCGCGACCCTGAACAAGCCCCTCGATGGGTCGAGCACGACGTTCGACACCACCGGCGCCGACCGCGGCTCGAGCAAAATCCCCGGCATCGACGATGCCGCCCAAATCAATAACGCCAACGCCCTTGCGGGCAACGCCTCCGCCCGCGGCGGGCAAGTGCTCTCGGGACAGGTCGCTCCGGGCGGACAGGGAGCGCAGGGGCAACAGGACGCCCTCGACCGGCTGCTCGCGTTCAATCCGACGGCGCAACAGAGCCAGCTCGCCGCCACCCAAGCCTACAACCCGACCGCGCAAAGCGGCGTGATGGGCAAGCTCGATGCGTTCACGGCGCAACCGCAAGGGCCGTCGGCCGCGCAAACGCAGCTCCAGCAAGGCAACCAAGCGGCCATGAGCGACGCGCTCTCGGTCGCGCGGAGCGGCCGCGCGCGCGACGCGGGCAGCCAAGCGCGGGCGACTCAAGTTGCGACCGCGGAAAACGCGGGCACGAACGTGGACGCGGCCCGGAACGCGGCGACGTTGAAGGCGAGCGAGGACCAAGCCTTTCGCGCGCAGCAGCTCCAGGCCCTCGGGCAACAGGGCACGCTCGCGGGCGGGGTCGACCAGAGTAAGCTCACGGCGCTTGGCCAAGGCAACGCGCTCGCGGCGGGGCTCGACCAGAGTAAATTGACCGCCCTCGGGCAATCGAGCGACGTCGCCAACCAGATCCGGAGCGGCAACACGACGGAGCGGGGCCAGTCGCTCGGCTATGACACCGCCGCGCAGCAGACCGGCGCGACGCTCACGGGTGACGCGCTCAAGACGATTCCCGCCATCGAGGGTGTGAACCACAGCGACGCGTTTAGTCTGACACCGCAACAGCAGCTGGCCGAGGCGCAGATGGGGCACAAGCCCGCGACGACGCTCGACACCATCCTCGGGCTCGGCAAGGACATCCTGCCGCTCTTGTGAGCGGCGAAAGGCACCATGGCGGCACCGGTCTACGATTTCGACGAGGACGAGAAAAACGAGCCCGTCGGGTTTCAGCAAGACCCGGACTCGGACGATTTCGGCGATGGTTATTTCACCTACGCGGACGGGACGCGCAAGTACGCGAGCGACCCCGACTCGGCGGGCAAGCTGTCCGCCGCGGGCAAGACGACGCCCGCGCAACCGGGCCAAGGCACGGCGGCCCCCGTCGACGCCGCGCAGCCCGAGGCCGCTCCCGCCGATGCCCCAGACAACCCCGCGGCGCAGGACGCGCAAGAGCCCCCGGCGGAGCCCGGAACTAGATTGAGCTACGCGGGCGACACCGACTCGCCCTACGCGAACGCCGTCGCCGCGAACGAGGGCGCGACCGGATCGGCGGCGACGGGGCAAGTCTCGCCGGAAGAGAAAGCGAAGCTCACCGCCTCGCCGGAAGAGCTGAAAAAGCTAGGCGCGAAAGCCGACGCCTCGAACAAGCTCGCCGTCGCTGCGCCTTTGCCTGCACCCGGGCCCGTGACGGCGCCAGCTCCCATGGGCCCGCCCGCGGCGCCGACCCCGCCCGCGGCCTCGAGCGCGCTGCCCGAGTTCGAAAACAAGCGCGCCCAAACAACCTCGGACAGCTCGAATCAGACGGAGGGGCACTCGAAGAGTGTGACGGGCTCCGTCTCGCGCTCGGGGCAAGCACTCTCGCCCGAAGAGTTCGCGGCAACGCAAGGCGCGACGGCGGGCGCGTACGACCGAGCGCAAGGCTCCTCCGCCTCGGCCTATGACCAGCAAGCGCACCAGATGCAAGTCCACGCGCTCGCGCTCCAGCAAGACGCCAAGGCACGCGAGGCCGCGGCCGCGGCCGCCATTGCACAGCGCGACCAGCGCGCGGCGGTCGCCACTCAGAAAATCAAAGAGGTCTCGTCGCGCAAGACCGACGTCAACCAGATCTGGAAAGACAAGGGCGCGCTCGGGACCTTGCTCGGCGGGATTGGCGTCGCCATGGGGAGCCTCTACGCGACGCGCCGGGGCGGACCGAACACGGCGCTCGAGTCGATCGAAACCCAAAAGCAGCAAGCCATCAAGAAACAGCTCGATGACCGCGATAGCGAGCTCCGCGGCCTCGAGCGTGAACTAGGCAGCCTCGACGCGGCCGTGCCCGTCTACGAAGCGCGCATGAACGACGCCATCAAGCTCCGCATCGAGGGGATGATGGGCGATGAGAAGAGCCAGGCGGTGCGCACGAACGGCACCGATCTCATCAACAAGCTCGACCTGGAGAAGACCCAAAAGCTCTCGGACGCCTTGAAGGCCTACCACGGCACGATCGCTACCCAGCAAGCCGGCACGGTTACGTCCCAAGGCTCGCTGGCGACGGAACGACGGAACGGGACCGAGGCGAGCGACGTGCGCCAGAACCCGAAGGCCACGGGCGTAGATGCCGACAAGCGCGACACCGACCAAGGCAAGGCGGCGGCGGTCATTGCCGCGGGCGATCGGCTTGGTAAGGCCTTTGGCGGGCAGCGCGACAAAGACGGTAATTGGGTGCCGGGCGGGCCCGAGGCCAAGCAAGGCACCGATGCGGAGAAGAAAGCGGCGCACGATGCCTATGTCGCCGCGCTCACCGAGAGCGGCTACAAGCCGGACGCGGCGGAACAAGCCGCGCAGATGCCGGGCGACAGCGGCTCCTTTTGGAAACCGAACTGGCTCGCCAGCGTGCGCTCGCCCGAGGACGCGATGTCGGCCCTGAACGCGCACGAGGGCCCGATCCGGGAACGCATGACCCATGCCGATCGCCAAAAGAGCCGCGCCATCCCGCTCCCGCGAGTGAGCCCGTAACCGATGCCCGTCCTCGTCGACCCCCGCACTGGCGACCAGTACGACGCCAGCCATCCGCCCGCGGGATTCGACCCGAGCGAGTACGGCCTCGTTACGCCCGAAGAATATGCCAAGCGCAAAGCCGGCGAGGAGGAGGGCGCCCTAGGCACGGCGGCGCGCAACTTTGCGGCTCCGTTACTGGCCGCGGGCGGACAGCTCGAGCGCCTCGACCCGTCGGTGAGCGCCGAGCAGCACGCGGCGAACGAGGCCTCGCTCCAGCCGTTCTTTGACGCGACCAAGTACGCGTCCCAAGCGCACCCTGCCGCGGCCCTCGCGGGCCAGGCCGTGCCCTACGGCATCCTCGGTGCCGCGACGGGCGGCATCGGCGAGGCAGCAGCAGCCGCCGCGGGGGTGAGCCCGCTCCTCGGTGCCGGCGCGGGGCTCGCCGCCGAGAGCGCCGGCATGGGCCTCTCCCAAGAGGCCGTCGACGCGGTCACCGACAACCGGGACTTCTCCGTCAAAGCCGCCGGCATGAAGGGCCTCACGAACATGGCCCTCGGCGCGGTCATGATGGGCGGCGGCCGCATCGTGGGCGGCCTCCTCGGGCGCGAGGGGGCGGAAGCGATCGGAGGCGCCGCGAGACCGGGCGGCGAGGGCACCCCGGGGGCGCGGAATTTCCTGAACGAGCTCGACCCGGGGGAAGTCCCGGAAGCGACCGGGACGCGAGCAGGCGGAGGCCGCGCGATGAGCGGCGGCGCGGCGGCGGCGGATTTCGACGCCCTCCCCGAGGCGAAAGCCATCGACGAGATCAAGAACGGCAACGGCGTGGACGCGGGCAAGATTGCCGGGGCAGCCCCGGCGATCCGCGAGCAATTGAGCGTCGAGGCAGCGCGCTCCGCCGACGCGGTCGACAAGTTCATCTATGACGACGCGGGCCTCGGGGTGAAACACTCCGATTTCGAGCCCGGCGCAGCCGACTGGTCTCCGGAGCTCATCGAAAAGCAGAATAAATGGGTCGACGGCGTCCGGGCGGAAGCGAAAGCCGCGGCCGCGGACCTCGCGCAGACCGAGCACGCGGGTGGCCTCGGCAAGGCCGGGAGCGCCGAAATCGAGAAAGGCCTCTCACGACTCTCAGACGTGGACTTCACCCCGAGCGGGGCCGAAGGCGCCCCGGATGCCACCCTCCGCGGGAGCGCGGGGCGGAACGTCGCCCTCGACAACATGAAGCGCGGCATCGATGGCCTCGTCGGCCGTCTCGGCAACGCCGCGAACTCGGCCGTCGACCAAGAGACACGATCGGCCTTGATGCAAAAGCTCCTCGGGGTCTCGAACCGCCTGCGCGAGGGCCTCGTCGATCCGGAGCTCTTCGGGCGCAACGCGGAAATCCAAGCCGCCCACAACGAGCCCATCACCGAGCTCATCAAGCCCCTCGGGCGCATTCAAAAGAAGCTCTACGAGGTCACCGGGCGCACCTTCGGCGAGACGGGGGTGGGTGCCATCGAGCGCCGCGCCGATCCGGACGCGTTCCGGAAGCTGTTCGAGGACCCGCACCTCGGCGGGAAACTGTTCAAGGCCGATCTTGCGCAGTCGCTCGACCTCGCTGAAACCCTCGCGCGTAACCGTCAAGAGGTGGGGCTGTCCCACACCGAAGGCCTCCCGCAACTCATCAAGGAGCTCCAGGCCATCCGGGACGACATGAACACGGCACAGGTGCTGCACGTCGCCGAGGCCAAGGCGGGCACGGCGGCGCACGGAACGGCGGGCGCGTCGACGGGCGCCGCGCTCGGCGCCAACGCGGCCGTGCATCTCGCCGAGTATGGCGGTCGGGCCGTGGGTTTCCCGCTCGGCCAAGTCGTGCGCTCGTCGGGCGCGATGGGGAAAATCGCGCGCGGCATCGACCGGGCGCGCGAGGCCTTCGGCTTCGGGAACGAGATGGCCGAGCGCGGCACGGCGACGCGGCAGATCCTCGACCGGTACGCGGCGCGCGTGAAAGGGAGCGAGCTGCTCGAGGACCCGACTCACCGCGCCTTGATGCCCGAGGGCTTGTCCAAGTTCCTGGACGAGGCGCACCGCCCCGCGGCGCCGCCCGTCATGCCCGGGGGCGGTCCCGGGGGCGGGCAGACCGGCACTCCCCCCGCCGCGGCTCCCGGCGCCCCGGGCAGCCCCGCCAATGACGTCGCGGGCAAGGTCGCGGGCATCGCTGCCTTGGGGGGCGGCGCGGCCCTCCTAGCGCCCGGCACGGCCTCGGCGGCCACGCTCGACGGCGCACCCCCGCCGCCCGCGGTCGGCCCCGACGGTCAAACGCTCTTACCGAAGCAAGCCGCGGCGCGCCAAGCCCTCACCGCCAGCCTTCAAGGCCTCACCCCGGACGAGCAGGCGGCGAGCACCCGGACGGCCGAGGCCCTCGCCCGCATCGGCAAGAGCGTCGAGCAGCGCACGCAAGCGGCCGTGTCCGATCTGTTCACGGTCGCGAAGAACCCGGACGCGCCCCCGCGCTACCAGTCGGCGGCGGCTCGGGAGGTATCGACGCGCGCGCAAGACCTCGGCGTGCCGCGTGCCGTCGCGCGCTTCATGGGCAAGAACGTGGACGACCCGGCGCAGGCCTGGCGCGAAAAAAGCCAGCTGCTCTCCCGGGTCGTGAACGACCCGACGCAACTCGCGAACGCGATGGCCTCGAACCTCGGCGATCTGCCCCGGTTGCACCCCGAGGTGTTCGCCAAGATGGTCTCCCAAACGATGCAGCAGGTCGAATACCTGCACGACGCCTTGCCGGCGCCGTCCGGCAAGACCGCGCTCGTGCCGAACGGGTACCCGCCGCCGACCGAGGACATCAATTCATTTGCGGCCAAGTGGGTCGGGACCCTGCACCCGCTCGATACCTTGGACGACCTCGCGGCCAATGACTTGATGCCCGAACAGATGGACGCCGTGCAGGCGAACCATCCCGAGGCCTACGAGATGTTTCGGCAGAACGCGCTTTCGAGCATCTACCAGCTCTCGCAACGGCGCGGCCCGATCCCGCTCCAGGCCTTGCAACAGATCGACAGCGCCTTGAGCCTGAACGGCGCTGGCGAACCCGCGCTCTCGGGCGAGATGGCGGCGCTCATTCAACAAGCCACGGCCAGCCAAGCGCAGCAACAGAAACCGCCCGCGCCGCCCAGCCCTATGCAATCCCAAGCGCCGTCGAGGATCGCGTCGTCCTCGCTCGGGTCTTTACACGACGACCAAGGACATTAAAAAATGAGGCGCAATTTTTTAAACGATTCGATCAACCTGCGCGACGCCGAAGGGTTCGTGTGCGGCGCGGTCTCGGGCCTCGTGACCGCGGTCGCGGCCGGCGGCGACGTGTTCGGCTTCGTGAACCTCATTGACCGCCCTGCCTTGATCACCGGCATCCGGCTGCGCTGGGTGACGACGACGGCCTTTGCATCCGCGCAGGCGCTCGCGTTTCGCGTGAACAAGGTCTATGGCTTCACGGCCATTCATACGACGGGCGGGACGGCGGTGCAGGCGCACTATCTCTTTCAAGGCGGCGTCGCGAGCAAGGCGGATGGGAGTGCGCCCGCGGTCGGCGACCGCATCCCGCTCACGGAGTTGTCCGCTTACATCTCGGCGACGGGCGCCATCACCGGCTCGACCTATACGGGCGAGGACACCGACGAGCCTGAACAGTTCGCGGTCGGCGCCGGTTCGGTCCTCCCGGGCGTCTATGACGACTATCTGCCCGGGCAAGGCATCCTCCCGATGGTCCTCACCAAGAACACCGGCATTGTCGTCAACAATCACATCCTGATGGGTGCGAGCGGGGTCGGCAACCTGTTCGTGGCCGTGGACGGGTATCGGCTCTAATGAGCGGGTTACAGCGGGCGGTGTCCCATCGGGCGCTCGTGCCATTGGGCGGCAATCAGCGCGCGGCGTGGGAGATGGCCGCCGCACCGAGCGGCGGGAGCCTCGGCTTTCTGCCGACCGTCGACCTCGCGGGCAGCCTGAGTGCCTGGCTCGACGTCGCGAGTGCCACGCTCGTCTCGGGAGATGCGTCGGTCGTGCCCGACCTCTTGAACACGAACCCCGCCGTTCAGACGGTAGCCGCGCGCCGCCCGACACTGGTGATGTCGAACAACAACCTACCGTGTTTGCAGTTCGCGACCAATGACGTCCTCAGCTGGCCGATCACGAGCCAGTCATGCGGCACGAACTATGCCGGGTGGGCGTTTTGGGTGAAGCTGGACGCGGCGAGCGGAACCCAACGCTTGGTCCGCATCAGCACTGGAACGGGTGGCGCAAACGGCGTCAAGCTGGCCATTTCGTCGGTAGGCGCGACAGCGACCGCCGCCGCCTCTCCGGATGGCACGACAACCAAGAGCAATACCTCCGGCAATCTCCTCGATACGGCGTGGCATTTCCTCACGGCGGAATACAACAAAGACGGCGCGACCGATGCCGCCAAGCTCCTGCTCTCCGTCGACGGAGCGGTGATTGCCAGCATCACGGGCACCGCGACGCTCGGCGCCCTCTTCGCCGCGACCGGCAATATTCTAATTGGCAACACAAATGACAGCGCATCGCCAGCGAATCCCCTCAACGGCCTCCTCGGTCCCTACATCATGGCCTTCAACGCGCCCATGGCGGGCGTCACGAGCGGGCTCTTGACGTCGACGGCGCGCGGCAACTTGATGAACTTCCAGAAACCCACCTAGCCGCTCACGCCGCCTCGTCGTCCTCCCAGTCGAGCTCGACGTCGCGGTCCTCGTCTTCCCAGTCCACGTCACACTGGACGTACTCGGGGTATTGCCCGGTCGCTTCACACACGCGCAGTTGCTCGAACCACGCACGCCACTGCTTCCGCCCCGCCTCCCGCATCGACTCGCACACGCGCAAGACCGTCACCGGGTAGGGCGGCGCAGACTCGACGGCGATGATAAAGACCTCCTCCACCGGTAGGCGCGGGTAGCTCATCGTCAACCCGAGGCCGTTCGCGTACCAGTCGACTTGACTGTGGTAGGCGAGTTTGCGCGCGTGCCATTTCAAGAGGTCGGGCTGCGCTGTCCGGCTCGATTTCAACTCGACCAGCCGAATCCGGTCCGTAAATTGCCGCGCCACGTCCGGGGTGCCCTTGCACCGGCGCCCGCCGAGGTCCCACTCGATGGTCTGCTCTTGCTGGCCTTCTAGGAGCTCGAGCGCGCGCGGGTGCCGCTCGATGCTGTCCCGCATCGCCTGCGCGACCGAGGCCTCGCTCGGGATGAGGATGTCCTTGTCCGCGTGCTCGGCCTTGAACTCTTGCCACGCTTTCGACCGCTCGTCGCGCTTGCCGCCCTCGTAGACCACGATGCGGTCTTTCTGGCCGAGTAGGTACGCGTGCAGGGCCGTGCCCTTCCGCATCGCGGCCGTTTCACCGCCCGCGTTCGCTTGGTAGTGGGCCGCGCTCTTGCCGAAGAGACGGAGCCGGCTGAAACGGAGCGGGTCGAGATTATTCATACGCGCCGACCTCTTTCAACTCGCCCGTGGGGGCGAACCTATGCTCGCAAAAGAAACCTTGGTAACCGCCGTAGACAGTGACCACTGTGTTGCCGTCCTGGTCCGTGCCCTTGGTCCACTCGATGCGGGCGAGGGTCAGCATCGCGAGATATCGATCCTGGTCCGTCATTGAATGACCGCGTCTGATTCTAGCGCGCCAAACGGCGGCTCGCTCTCGTCGCCCGGGAGGAGCGCGCTCATGCCGGGCGAGTCGTCCGCGTCGCTCGGTTCACTGCCCCGTTCCGTCACGGCCGGCGCGATCGCGGCTTGGTTTGCGCGCCGTTCCGCCTTTGGCTCCTCGGGGCGGATCCGGATGCAATCGACCGTCTCGCCATTGCGCTCCGTCGTCGTGCAATAGAGCGTGATGAGGTGCCCGATCCAGCCGCGCGGTGCCTTGCCGTAGAGGCGCGCGATCGTCTTCGCGTTCGTCTTGTTCAGGAGGAGCGGCAACGGAAGCACACCGTCGCGGCCCTTTAAGGTCAGCTTCGGCTGGCGCACGATCTGCCCCTTGCCGTTCGTGAACATCTCGCCCGTGATCGCGGTGACGTCCACGATGCGCACCGTGAGCGGCTTGCCGTGCAAGTGCCACACGCGCAGGCAGTTACTGTCGAAATAGGCGCGGTAATCGTCCGCGTCCGGGCGCTCTTCCGTGGGCTCGAACTTGGCCATGTGCTGTCTCCTCCCGAGGCTGAATTGCCGGCTCTCACTTTACCAAACGCAGGCTCGGTCGCTCGCGCAACCTCGCCAGCAACGTATCGATCCGGTCACGAAACGCATGGGTCTCGACCGTCGGGGCGAGGAGCGATTCGAGCCGCTCGACGAGCGCCGTGCAGAGGTCGGCATTGACGTCGATATGACGCCGTGCCGTGCCGAGGCGAAGCTCTAGTTCGAACAGGTCGAGCGCGCGTTCGAGCCGGCGCCGGATGTCGTGGGCGAGGAATTGCCGCGAGCTCATGCGGGCACCGGTGCCTTGGCGCGGGTGAGCGTAGCGAGCCGCTCGTCGGCGTGCGCGATGGCCTCTTTCCGCGCCGTGTGCCGGGTCGACGCCGTCCAGCCCGAGACGATGGCGAGCCCACCGAGGGATACGTCATAGATGAACCCATCGATGCCGCCGAGCCCGGGCTGGCGGATGAGCGAGACCTTGTAGTCACGTTCGAGCGGCTTCGGCTCCCGCTTCATGGGTCGCCATCCTTGATCGGTTCAGAGCAGAGACGATTCAGGTCTTGCTTTACCCCGGCACCGAGGGAGTCCCAGTCCGCCTGCGCCTTCCATCCGGGGCGCGTCACATGGCGATAGTAGGCGCGCAGTAGCTCGCCGAGTTCGGCATCCACCTCAGCGCGGGTGCGCCTGGGTGTAGCCTCGTGCGCCGCCTCGCGCAGCGCAGCCACGGCCGCGTTGTATTGGTCTGCCGCGGCCGTGTGATACTCGAAAGCGCCCGACTCTAAGGAGTGCGCCATCATCGCTTGGGCCAGCTTTTCCAACGCCTCGCGTGAAACCAGCGACCAGTCGAGTGCGCGTGTCATCGCTCCTCCCCATCCCGCTCGGCCCCGGCCTCGCGCGCCAAGTCGTACCCCGCCGCCATGTCGCGCGCGCCGATGCGAAACGCCTCGTAGTAGGTCTCGGCGTACTCGGGCTTGACGTTGGCTTTCGAGGCCGCGTCGAGGGCGCGCGCCTCCTCGTCCCACGCGGGCACGGCCGTCTCCAGCCGCAAGAGCACTTCCAAGGTGCCGTAATCCGGGTCGCGCGCGAGGTCGCTCACGAACTTGCGCCCGTCGCGCTGGCCTTTACTGACGGCGTGATCGACCGCGAGCGACACGCGCAAGCCATCGATGGCTTTGGCGCGTTCGAGTTGCGACAGCGGGCGCGTGAGCGCTTGACGGAGCGGTTTCATTTGGTCGTGCCTTTCGAGGTGTCCACTTGCAACCGTGCTGCGCCTTTCGCCCGGAGCCGCAAGGTCGCTCTCGCCATCTCGATACGCCACGCCCGGAGCGCGAGCGCGGGGTTGGTTTTCTCAGACAGTTGGGTCACGGCGCGCATGACGGCGGAGGGTCGAGCCATAGACTACAGTCTACCATGAGCGGGCGCGGCCCGGGAAAGTAACCAGGGCGGATTAGCCCTTGGGGGTGATGTTCGAATCGGGGCGTTTCTGGCGCTCGCGGCGCGTTTTCTTCACCCGAGGGACGGCGGGCGTATCGAACGGTGACAGCGGCGGGTCCTCCGCGCGCACGACGGTTTCACACGGCCCCCAGCGCCGTTCAGCTTCGGCCCATGCCTCCTCGTGCGTGTCCGCGTCGAGTAGCCGCCCCTCGACGAGGTGGCGATCGGCGAGGGTCATCGAGAGCGGGCGGACGAGCCACGTGATTGTGAACAGGCCGAGCTGGCTCATGGGAGCACCTCGAACTCGATGCGGCGCACGACCGTGTTCGGATGACATCGCGGGTGCCCGCCATGAGCGCGGCAGAACATGTCCACGAACTGCCCCGGGCTGAGATCGGGGAAGCCCTCGCGCCGGCACTCGTCGGTGGACAAGAATTGCAGGTGTTCCTCGGTGACGCTCACGACGCGCAGCGTGGCGAGGACCCGTTGCTTTTGGCCCTTGCGGAGCCCCATGCACTTGTCGACCGCAACGAGCCCGTCGCCGGCTTTCAAGTGCCGCCAACCGAGCCGGCGCGTGACGGTCTTGGTCCCGTCGAGCAACTGCCGCTCGGTCATCGCAAAGCTCATGCGCCTCACGCAACCTCCGCGCGCCGCACGGGCTTCGGCAAGGGCCC
>JAEUAF010000765.1 GCA_019695485.1 Sorangium sp. | reverse complement strand
TACTGAAAAAGGATAGCTGCGTTTACGACTTCATGTGGATTGGTGCCGCCGACGAGAACCAGAAAGGGCTCGACGGCTTCGAGCACTTCGTCAGCGGCTTCTCGACCAAGCTCTGAGCGACCGGGCTATTCATGACCAGCAGCGCAAAAGATCCTGTCGGAAGCTCTGATGGACGACTGAGTCGCACGAGCCTCCTGCCCCCGCCTCCGCCGACCTGGACCTCGCGCCGCGTGGACGGCGTGGTGGCGTTCTTCTCTCATCTCGGAGTGATCGCCGAGATGACCGTACGCACCTTGCGTGCAGGTTTCAGACGCCCCTTCGAATGGAAGGCCATTCTCACGCAGCTCGAG
This sequence comes from Sorangium sp., assembly GCA_019695485.1. Taxonomy (GTDB): domain Bacteria; phylum Myxococcota_A; class Polyangia; order Polyangiales; family Polyangiaceae; genus PMG-095. The sequence goes on along the minus strand of JAEUAF010000765.1, from coordinate 5,614 downwards.
GGGCTGGGCGTCGCGTCGGTCGGCATCGTAACGGTGACCAGCGTGTTCATCGGCATGGTCATGGCCACACAATTCGCCTTTGGCCTGCGCAAGTTCGGCGGCATGGAATACACCGGACGCGTCATTTCGCTGTCGTTCGCGCGCGAGTTGGCCCCGACGCTCACCGCGGTGATCGTCGGTGGCCGCATCGGATCGGGCATGGCCGCCGAGGTGGGCGCCATGGCAGTGACGGAACAAATCGATGCCGTGCGCGCGCTGGGCGCGGACCCGTTGAAGAAGCTGGTCTGGCCGCGCTTAGTGGCGTCCGTGATCGTGATGCCCATGCTGGGCGCATTCGCGTTGGTGCTCGGTTTCACGGGGGCGATGCTGATCACGGACGTCCAGTTCGACATTCCGTCTGCGTTCTTTTTGCGCACGGCGTTGAGCGCCGTGACGCTCGCGGACTTCATCAGCGGCATGATCAAGACTCCCTTCTTCGGAGCGATCATCGCACTCGTGGGCTGCCACTTCGGAATGACCACGACGGGGGGCACTCAGGGCGTGGGAAACAGCACCACGCGCACCGTCGTGGTCATTTCAATCGCAATTCTGATCGCCGACTTCTTCCTGACCAAAATCGGCATCATCTTGTGGCCAACGGGCTAATCGCGCGTCGCACTCGCCAGACCCCCAGGCGACTTTCGACCGATCAGGACGGCTGCAGGGCGCGATAGCATCATCCTGGCGCTCGCCAAGTGGCATGCGACACTTCACGCGACTGACGCGTCGAACCAACGGGTCCTACAACGTCGCCTGGCGACAGTGATACTTTCAAAGGATTTTTCGCCAAATGACGGCGATCGGCACGCGAAAGTCGCGAGTCCACGCGTGCACGACCCGAAACCCGCGCCAGGTTGTGCGCGGCTCGTGATTGATGCTGCCCGAGGAATCTCGCGCCCTACGCCCGCCTAGCAGGGCGGGGGGATCCACTGTGCGTCGTCATTGAGCCGCGGGACTCGTGTAGGTAACACGCGCGCAGAATCCGCGGGATTGACGATATTGAGAATCTGTCAGGCCTCGCCTTGACCGATCAGGGATCGCTTTCTAAGCTCCATCCGCTTGTCTGACACTAGGGAAGCAGAGGAAAGGCACGATGGGCGACGTCGTCTGTTGACGACGGGCGAAATGGCGCGCCTTACCAACAGCACTCTTCGCACAGTGCGCTTCTACGAAGAAGAAGAGGGCCTGTTGAGCCCCACCGAGCGCGCGGACGGGGGCCATCGGCTGTTCCCTCACAGCGAACTCGAGAAGCTGAAGCTTGCGGCCGAGCTGCGCCTCGCAGGTCTCTCGATCGACGAAATCAAAGAACTGTTCACCTTGAAGCGTGGCGCCACGTCCGGGGCATCTGCCTCGGCGGCCGTCGACGCGCGCCTCGAGGAATACACGCGTCGCGTCGGCGCGCGCATATCGCTTCTGCAGCGGCTGGCGCACGACCTCGAAGACGCACGCGCGGTGGCAAAACGTTGCCACTCCTGCACGGACAATCACTTGTTTCCGGAGAGCTGCGCAGAATGTCGAACCATGAAGGACGCCGGCGCTCTGCCGCCGGCCGCGTCGGTACTATGGGATCTCAGGCGTTGAGCGGAGATCTCGCCATGGGTAGCGCGCGCGTTTTCAGCATATCTGAAGTCAACGCGCTGATTCCCACGCTGAGCCTGTATGTCGAGCAGCAACTTCGCGCCCAAAGCGATATCGAGCAGGGCCTTGCCGAACTGACACGTTTGCTGGGCGAAACCCCGCTCACGCTCGAGCTGTTCGAAAGCGACGAGCCTGACGTGCGACGCATCAAGTCGGACCTGCGACGGCGCGTCGGCCGATACGAGGCCGGCTGGACGCGGGTCCGCGAGCTCGGTGGCGTGGTCAAAGACCCTCAGATCGGCTTGGTCGACTTCTACGGGCGCGTCGAGGGACGCGTGGTGTGGCTGTGCTGGCGTTACGGGGAGGACTCGCTCGGCTACTACCACGAGCTCGACGCGGGTTACCCGGGTCGACGTCCCCTGAGCGTGGACGTTCGTCGCAGTCTGCTGAACTAGCCGTGTGCTCGACCCGGCTCGCGCTAGGCTAGGCGCGGTTCGATGAAAGCTCCCGACCTGGAAGGCGCCGCGCGCGGCATCGCTCAATTCTTGAGCGCTCTCGGCTACGACTTGAACTCGCCCGAGCTCGCGGAAACGCCTGAACGCGTCGCGCTCGCGTTTGCATCCGAGCTGCTGGCTGGAGAGCGCGCGGACCTGAAAGCGCTACTCGCAGAGGGCTCCGAGAGCGCGGGCGGCAAAGCCCCAGGCCTCGTCGTGCTCTCGAACGTGCAAGTCACCACCGTTTGCCCGCACCACCTGCTGCCCGCGCTCGGCACGGCGACGCTCGGCTACTTACCCGGAAAACGCGTGCTCGGACTCGGCACGCTGGCGCGCCTCGTTGAGCTCAGCGCGCGACGCTTGGTCCTGCAGGAGAGCATCGGAGAAGCGGTCGTACAAGCGTTGCTCGAGCACGCCGGCGCAGAAGGCGCATTCTGCAGACTGGACCTCGTCCACACCTGTCTCGCGAGCCGCGGCGCCAAGCATCCGGAAGCGCGCGTCGTTACGCTCGCGCGCGGCGGCAGCTTGGCGAGCGACGCCGTCACGCTGGATCTCGCGTTGATTCTCGGAAGGCAGGCTGAGAAGTGACGAGCGCGGGCCTCGCCGTGGTGACGGGCGCGAGTCGCGGAATCGTGCGCGCCAGCGCTTTGTTGCTCGCGGAGCGTGGGCTGCGGATTTGCCTGCTGGGACGCGACTCCGCCGCGCAGCGCGAGACTCGCGCTCTTTGCGCGCGCGCGACCCAGCCGGTCAGCTTTTTCGAGACAGACTTCGCGGATCTCGAAAGCGTCGAGCGCGCGGGGCTCCTCACGCTCCGCGAATGCGGCGTGCCGAGCGTGCTGATTCACAACGCCGGCGTGATCACGCGCGCCCCCGTCGAGGACCTATCCGTCGCCGCTTGGAACGAACAAATCGCCGTGAACTTGAGCGCCCCGTTCGCGCTGACGCGCGCGCTGCTGCCCGCCATGCGCGAGCAGCGCCAAGGTCGCATCGTGTTCGTAGCCAGCATCTCGTCGACGCTCGGCACCGCCCGGCACAGCGCCTATTGCGCCGCGAAATGGGGCATCATCGGCTTCATGAAGAGTCTCGCCGAGGAGTTGCACGACTCCGGTCTGATGACGGCCGCGGTGCTCCCCGGCTCAGTCGACACACGAATGCTGGAAGGCAGCGGCTTCCCTGCGCGCATGAGCCCCGACGACGTAGCCCGCACGATCGCGCACTATGCGCTCGATGCCCCGCTAGCCCACAACGGCGCGAGCATCGAAATGTTCGGCACCTAGCCGACGCACTCTGACTCCGGGCGCCAGTCGACAGTGCCGCACTCGCGCACGAACAGCGTCGGGTCGTCCGAGTGGCTCCTCGCGGAGGCGATTGGAGGGCCCGCCACACCCGCTTTTCTCTACCGTTGCTCCCTTCCGGGCCTGGCGGGGTTCAAGCTGCGCTGTTGGCGGACCCGTAGAACGAATCGCGACCGGTTCGTAGCAGACGAAAATCGGCCTGTAAAGCCCGCCTCGGGGCCGGGCCGCGGGGGCAGCTCGACGTCATCGAGCAGCGCAGATACGCTGCCTCCTTCTTCCGTCGAGCCTCTCCCGTGAACGGTCCGCGCAACCGACCCGAGCCGCCAGGCTTCGAGATCCCAGATCTCGATCTGCCGCCGCGAAACCCGCGGCAGTCGCAGAGGAGCTTGCGCGCCGTCACTCCTGCCCCAGAAGCCGCGCGGTCGCCCGCGGCGCTCAGCTCGGACGCTGAGGAGCTGTTGCTCGGCGGGCCCGCCCTCGATCTCGACCTCGACTCACCGATCTCGAGCGGCGCCGATCCTTACCGCCCCGCGCCAGCGCAGGCGGATCGCGGCCGCTTTGATCTCGACTCGTCGCTACCGGCTGGCCTTGCTGGCATCACGGTGGCGCCCGAAGGGCGCGCCAACTGGCCGACGGGGATCACGCCGCCGCGCGAGCGCATGACCTTCGATTTGAACGAGCTGCGTGCATTGGCAGACTTCGGTGAACCGTCCTCGCTCGGCCCTCTGAATGCGATTTATGCGCTGCGTGTGGCGTTCAGGCGCCGCGCGCTGCGCCACGCACTGCGCGAACTCGACGCCGGGCTCGCCTCCGCGGAGCAGGCGCGCAACTCGGAGCTCGCGGATCTCGCGCTGCTCTTGCGGAGCGAACTCGAAGCGAGCGAGGCCTTTCGCAGACTCCTGTCGCCGCTCGCGGGTCTGGAAACGGCGGCGCTCGAGCAGCGTGGCGCCGTGGAGCAGAAGAGCGCCGAGGAACTGGCCGAGCTCGCAAGTATCGACGCCGAAGCACGCCCCATAAATCAGGCCTTGGCCGCGGATCAGGCCGCTGAAGGCGAACTCGCCGCCATACTCGTCGAGCGCGAGATTAGCGTTCAACGCGCGGAGGCGCGCTACAAGCGCAACCAGCTCGAGATTCGAGGGCTACAGGGCGCCCCAGGAGAGGCCGCCCCGAGCGATGCGGCCGAGCGCCTCGGGCCCTTGCAAGCACAAAGCGAGCTCCTGCAGGCGGAGCTCGACAAGGCCAAGCGCTTGTTCGAGGCGTCTCGCGCAGAGCACGAGTTCAGAACGCGCGCCATCCGTGAGGCGACGTTTCGCTTGGGCGAGCTAGAACGCAGGCGCCAACGGGTCCGCGCGGGCTATCGGAAAGAGCTCGATTCGCACCGGCAACGCCGCGACGAGAGTGAACGCCGCTACGTCGCCGCGCTCGCTGATGTCGGGCGCGGCGTGCTCGCTACGCGCGGCGGCGTCTCGGTCGACCCAGCGCGCCTTGAAGCGCTTCGCAAAGCGGACGCGCGTGTGCTGGCGTTGGCCGGCGACTCCGAGCGCCACCTGCGTGCGCTCGACGCCTGCGACACTGAAAAGCTGAGCTCCGGCTACGCCTGGTGGGCCGGGCTCTGTGCCGCGCTCGTGGCTTTCATTACCTACAAATGTCTATGAATCAGCGACCGAGTCTGATCGCGCTCGAGGCACGGGATCAAGAAGCGCTTGCCTCGGGCGGGGCCGCGCGGGTCGCGCGTCAGCACGCCGCAGGCAAGCTGACCGCACGCGAGCGGGTCGATGCGCTGCTCGACGCCGGCAGCTTCGTCGAGATCGGGCGTTTCGTCACGCACCGCGCCCACGAGTTCGGGATGGACAAGGTCAGCGCTCCGGGCGACGGCGTCGTCACTGGCTACGGCAACGTCGATGGTCGCCCAGTGTTCGTCTTCGCGCAGGACTTCACGGTGCTCGGCGGCTCGCTCGGCGCCGCGCATGCGCAAAAGATCGTGCGTTTGATGGATCACGCGCTGCGCGTCGGCGCGCCGGTCGTCGGTCTCTGCGACTCGGGAGGCGCGCGCATCCAAGAGGGTGTCGAGAGCCTCGGCGGCTACGCCGATCTGTTCCTCAAGAACACGCTGGCGAGCGGCGTCGTGCCGCAGATCAGCTGCATTCTCGGACCCTGCGCGGGCGGCGCGGTTTACTCACCTGCCATTACCGACTTTGTGTTCATGGT
>JAEUAF010000358.1 GCA_019695485.1 Sorangium sp. | reverse complement strand
GCCGCGCTGGCACCCGAGCAGGCGAGCGTCGCAGAGACTTCGCTGGGCACGTCGTCGGCGTCGTCTGCGCCTTTGCTTGCGGAGCGCCCTGCCGTCGAAGTGAGCGCTAAGGTCAGCGTGGAGAAGTCGCACGGCGCGGAGCGTGCGGGTGCTCACTCGACTGCGCTTTCGAGCCATCGCGCACTGGCCGCGCCGAGTCCGGAACCAGTCAGCTCTGTTCCTTCGCCGAGTGAGGCGGCCGGGGCTCCGCTGGCCGCGTCGCAGCCGGTTTCAGCGGCGACGTCGAGCGAGCCGAGCGCGCCGGACGTGGTCACTCCGCCGTCTGTCGAACCCGGGCGAAAGGCGTTGCTCAGCGCAGCGCCGCCCTCCACTGAGGCGCCGACGGTGCCACCCCCGAAGGCTCCCGCGGCAGCAAGGCCTGCTTCGTCGGTTCCTTTGCCGCTTACGGCGCGTTCGATTGCCGCGACGGTTCGCGTGCATGCCCGCGAAGTCGAGGCCTGCTACGACCGCGCGCAGATGGATCAGCCCAGCCTGAGTGGGAAGGTCACTCTGCACGCGGTGGTGGATGCGAGCGGTAGTGTCACTGGCGCGTCGGCGGTGAGCAGTTTTTCTGGCGGCGCTCGGCTGGCATCCTGCATTGCCGCCGCGGCTCGGCTTTGGAAGTTTGCGGCTCCGGATGGTCCCAGCGGCACGGTCACCTATTCGTTCGTGTTCGACTGAGCGCCGCTCGTTTTCTGGTCGGAAATCATGCCAAATGGTGGATTGTCCCGCGTCTGCGGGTTGAGTATGGCTGTGTCTCTGCTCGCGCTGCGTGTCGCGACCGCCTGGGGTTCCTCTTTAACCGCGTCGGCTGCCGGCGACCGCGACGTGCTCGCAGAGTCGGGTGAGGGCGGCGCGCCCGCTCAAGAGCCCGGTCCCGCCGCCGTCGAAGCGACACCTGCGGAAGGGGGGACGCCTACAGCGCCCGACGCCGCGGCGCCGGGGCCCGCGGCGGATGCGGCAGCCGCGGAGGTGCCTTCGGCCTCCGCTCCCCAAGCGAAAGCGTCGCCGTCCGTCCCGCCGCCAAGCGTGGAGCGCCCGGCGACCATGGACGAACTTGCCGATAGCTCGGTCCAGGAAATGCATTTTGGGCACGTCAGCGCGCGCTACTCATTGAACTTCTTCGGCGATTTCTCATTCGCGCTCAAGTCACCGAGCAGCGGCGAGAGGCACCCGGCGTTCTCGCTGGGTGCGCAGGACTTCTTGATTCGCGGTGATCTCGGCGCCCACATCGTCGCGACCACCGAGTTCGCGGTGGAGTTCGGCGATACGAATCAGGCCGGCGTCGACCTCGAGCGCCTCCACGTGCGCTGGGAAAATGCTCACTACTTCGTGCAGGCGGGCCGCTCTCACACGGAGATTGGCTACTTCAACAATGCCTACCATCACGGCCATTGGTTGCAGCCCACCATCGAGCGACCGTCGTGGGTTCGCTTCGAAGATGAGGGCGGCCTGTTACCGATTCATACCGTCGGCGTCAGCGCCGGGGCGACGACAGCGCTCGGCCCGGGCTCGTTGCGCGGCGTGGTGTCCGTCTCGAATGGTCGGGGGTACGTGCAGGACGACATCCGCAACGAATACGACTACAGCGCGCGCAAGGCGTTTCATGCGGCGTTGGAGGCCGTGGGAGTCGGCCTGCGCGACCTGCGGCTGGGTCTTTCCGGGTTTTACGATCGCATTCCGGCAGCGCCCGCGGCGCTACGACCGGCCCTGCCCGACACAGCGATCGATGAGTGGATTCTGGGCGCGCATGTCGCTTATCCGAGCGCCCCGCTGCTAGTGATCGTGGAAGGGTATTTGATCGACCATCACGCCGCAGGGCGGTCGTACCGCACTTACGGCGGTTTCGGCGTCGTCGGCTACGCGTTGAACTTCGTCACGCCCTATCTCGAGGTTTCTGGGATCGCGAGCAGCGGCTCTCGGGATCCATTCTTCATTCCAGATCCCAGCGCAGGTCGCTCGTCACTCGACGAACTCGAGCTCATCGCGGGCACCAGGATCGATACCAGCGATTGGAGCGCGCTCAAGTTCGAGTACCGCTTCGTGAACGCCAAATCTCAGGCGCTGGTCCCGCGTCACGAGGGCGTCGTGAACTGGTCGTGGGGGTTTTGACGCTGGGACGCGCGCAGGCGCTCCGCGATGATTGCCACCAAATAGTCGGCGTCGCGCGCGATTCCGGCAAAACGCCCGGAGCCCCAGGTATGAAGCCAGGGCAGCCCCACGAAATACAGCCCCGGCACCGCAGTCACGCCGCGCAAATGACGTGGGTGTCCGCGCTCGTCGAAGACCGGCAGTTCGATGTACTCCCAGCGCGAATCGAAGCCCGTGCACCACACGACTGCGCTGATCCCGGCTTTTGCGTAGTCGAGCCGTTCGATTTCTGTCACTGGCTGCCAGAGTGGCACGTACCGGGCGCCCGGCGGTGCCGAGATTTTGGCTTTGGTGATGTACTCGTCGATTGCGCGGTTGATGCCGACGTAGACATCGTCTGCAGCGTCGAGGTTCCGCGCGAGCTCGGGCGCGAAGTGGAGCAGTCGCTCGTCGATGTCCAACAGCGGGCCGTAGAGTGACATGCCCTCACTGGCGAACGCTCGCAGGTCGAGGTCGTGTCCGCCGCTGCGGCCGGTCACGTAATGGTTGGTCTTTTCACGCGCCTGGTCGGGATTGGCTTGCTGGGTGATCGGCACATCGTAGTGGCCCATCAGCTCCAGCCACTCTACGACATCGCGGCCGCGGTAGCGCCGTGCGCAGCGCGGCGCGTTGCCCACGCAAAGATGGACCTTGCGCCCGGCGAGCTGCAAATCCTCGGCGATCTGCGCGCCCGACTGCCCCGTGCCGACGACCAACACCGCTCCGTCCGGTAATTGTTGGGGGTTCTTGTAGTTGGCCGAGTGCACTTGGAAGATCGAACTCGGCAGCTTCTGCGCAGCGCTCGGCACGCGGGGGGTGTGGTAGCCGCCAGTAGCGATCACGACCTCCGCTGCGTGAAGTCGACCCTGCGAGGTCTCGAGCTCGAAGCCCGCGCGCGGGCTCCTGCTGCGCACAGCATGAACGCTTACCCCCTCGCGAACGGGCGGCGCGAAGCTCTGCGCGTAGCGCTCGAGGTACTCGACGATCTCGTCTTTCTGCATGAAGCCGTCGGGATCCTTGCCGGCGTAGGGGAAGCCCGGCAACTGGCATTGCCAATTGGGCGTCACCAAGCAAAACGAATCCCAGCGTTCTTCGCGCCAGGCGTGTCCGACGCGGTGTTGTTCGAGCAGGCAGTGTGAGATCCCACGCTGCTTGAGGCCATAGCTCACGCTTAGGCCGGCCTGGCCGGCACCGACGATGGCGACTTGAACGCTTTCAGTCACGACTTCTCGGAGCTCCGCGCGTCGCGCGCCGCGTGTTTGATGAAGCTGATGACGCGCACGCTCCCGGCGTCCGCGCTGGGTAACTCCGCGGCCGCTTCTCGCAGTTTTCCTAGCTGGTCGAGCGCGGCGCTGCAGGCGAATCCGTAGCGGGCGCGTACGCGCTCGGAGGCGATTTGGAGCGCTGCTTCCGCGCGATTCAAGAACTCCGCGACGGGATATTCAGCCCCGACTTCGAGGTGTTCTTCGATCACCCACGACGGCGAATAGCAATCTTCTTGTTGGCCGTTCGGCCACTCGATGCGAAAATGCATTTCTGGCATGACATTAGTCTCCGGCTGAAACAGACAGGCGCGCCAAGAGCGCCTGGTAGTGCTGGACGTGCTGGGCCGCGCTGCTCTCCCAAGAGTGCTGACGCGCGCGCAGCAAGCCGCCGCGCTGCAAGCGGTGTCGCAGCGGCACATCCGTGAGAGCTCGGGCTAGGCCTGCCGCGATGTCAGCGACCGACTCCGGATCGACCAGACACGCGCTGTCCGCGTCCAGATACTCGTCGAACGGTGCTGCGTCCGAGGCTACGACGACCGTGCGCGCTGCAAGCGCCTCGAGCACGCACAGCCCAAAGCCCTCTTGTTGCGATGGGCACAGCAAGACATCGCTTGCGAGATACAGGCTGGTGAGCTCCGCTTCGGAGAGCACTCCCGTGATCCGGATGCGGGCTCTGAGCTCGGACGGCAGCTCGGCGAGCGCGGCTTCGAAGCGTTGACGGTACTCGGCGTGGTCCCAAATGCTGGCCCCGCCCGCGAGCAGCCAGCAAAAACGCGGTTCGCGCCGAGCGATCTCTGCCAACGCGGCCAAGGCGCGCAGACTATTCTTTCTGGGCTCTACACCGCCCACGCTGAGCACGATGCGCTCCGCCGCTGTGATGCCGAAGCGCTCGCGAAGCGCGCCAGGCTCGATTGGCGGCTTCGAGAAGCGAGCCAAGTCGACTGCGTTGAACACGCGCTTCGAGTCACGCTTGAACTCGGCCCGGACCTCACGCCGCGTGAGGTCGCTCACGCTGAAAAGCTCGTCGGTCTCCTCGATGGAGCGGCGCTGGCACTCGAGCAAGTACGGGTTCTCGAAGCGCTCGACGTGGTGCACGGTGCGGACCACCGGCGAGCCAAGCTCGGCGCGCACCGCCAACAGCGCGTTGGCGGCCAGACAGTCTTCGGCGTGGTGGATGTCGTGGCGCGCGCCCGAACGCCGAACCCCGTCGACGAATTCGGCGATGCGCTGCCGAATTAGACTCTGAGCATCGCTCGGCGCTTCCGCGGCGGGAAGGAGCTCGACGCGGCAAGGCGTGCTGCGAAAGAATGGCTCAGCGCCTTTGCTGAGCGCGTAGACGGTGACGTCGTGACCTTGGAGATGCAAGGCGTCGGCGAGGCCAAGAGCGTGAACCACGCTGCCGCGGGGCCGCGTCGAATAGGTGTAAATGCCGATGGAGAGCACGCGCGCTCAGCCTTCCTCGCTCGGGCCGAAGCCCGTGAGCGCCCGCTCTGTGAGATCCCAATACACGGCACGCTCTCGGCCCGCCGAAAGTTCGAGGCGGCGCGTGTTGGTGAGCTCGCCGATTGGTCGAGCGCTGACCCCGAGCGCGTCGAAGCGGGCACACACCCGATTCACGTCGGCGGGCTCGACCGCCAGCAGGTAGCCATAGCTCGGAAAGGCCGTGAGCCAGCGCAGCGCGTCCACCTCATCCGGCGCCGGCACCTGCTCGAGCGCGAGCGACGCGCCGACCCCAGACGTTTCGAGCAACATCAGCAGTGTGCCGCAAACGCCTGCCATGCTGATGTCCTTGCCGGCGGGCACCAGGCCCGCCTCTGCGAGCTCCGGCAACACCGACAACTGTGCGCGCAGTCTGTGAGGCGACGACTCGGTGGCGGCGTTGAAATTTCCGCCGCCTCCACGAAAGCTTCCTCGAAGATCGATCGCCGCGAGCAAGACCTGCCCGGGGCGTGCTGTGTGGCTCGAGATCACGCGCCGCGCACGGCCGAGCACTGCGACGGAGAGCTGGCTTTCCGTGCCGACCTGCGTGGTGTGCCCGCCGACGATCGGGACACCGAAGGCTTCGCTTGCCGCGAGCATGCCCGCGACGACCTGTTCATTCGCGCCGCTGCCTAAAAAGAGCGTGTCCACGACCGCCCAGGGACGCCCTCCCATCGCCGCGATATCGCTGAAATTCACCATTAACGAGCAGTAGCCAGCGAACCAAGGATCCGCCGCAATGAATTCCGAGCGCATGCCTTCTGCCGCGAGCAACACATGCTCGTCGCCGAAGCGTAGCGCGGCTGCGTC
>JAEUAF010000562.1 GCA_019695485.1 Sorangium sp. | reverse complement strand
CACTGGTCCGTGTGACGCCTAGGAGCGGCGGCGAAGTTCGGCTTCCAATTCCTGGATGCGCGCCTCTGCAGCTTTGCGAGCTTCGGCCTCGGCTTTGCGAGCTTCGGCCTCGGCTTTGCGAGCTTCGCTGCGCGTGGGGATCAGGATGCCGGCGTCCGCGATCCTCAAGGCGTGCAGGTGGCCTTCGGCGTAGCCGACTCGCCATTCGAGAGGGAGCACCAGGGAAGGTGCCACGTCGCCCGAGATTTCGCGCTCGACGAGGCTGCCTTGAACTCGATCCCAGATTCGTAGCTTCGGCCCTGAAGGGGCTTCGGGTTCGAAGCGTAGCAACTCGAGCACACCGAGCTTTCTGTAACGGGCGAGCTTGTCTGCCCACATCCAAGCCGCAGCGTCGCTCTCGCTGATGATCTCGACCGCCACTTCTGGCGCGCCGCGCTCCCAGGTTTTCCAGGACCGGATCGGATCGCCGCGTGGGTCCTGGCGGACATAGGCATCCGGCGCCACGCACTGCTTCGGATCTTCCGCGTCGAAATACACGAATTGACTCGAGCCGACCGTGACCTCTAGTCCCAAGTAGTCTGAGAGGAGTTGATAGAGCAGTGTGCGAAGCTCCAGGTGAAGCTGCGTCTCAGGCACTTCTTCCTCGTCGGGAAATAGGATGGGCGCGAGCGGCTAGAGGTACCGAGGCGCAAGCTCAGGGGCGCGTACGACGGCTCGCCGGGTCATTCCCGCAGTTATACTCGGCGAGCCGTGACGACGCGAGCCGCAAGGCGACCCATCCCGGGGGGGGGTGCGCTCGCGCAGTGCGCTCGCGCCGCTCAGCCGTGAATCTTTTCCCCGCGCGCGAGCATCGCCACGAACTCCGTCAATCGGCGCTCGCGCGTCTCCGCCTTCTTGGCGGTCTGCAGGCGAAACAAGATCGCATAGCGGTTGGCGGCGTCGAGCGTCGCGAAGAACTCACGCGCCTTCTTGTTCTTGGCGAGCGCGGCTTCGAGATCGGCCGGCACCTCCGACTTCTTCGCCGAGTCGTAGGCCGCTGCCCAGCGACCGTCCGCTTTTGCGGCCTCGATCGCCAAAAGCCCCGCACGCGTGACGCGCTGACTCTTCAGCAGCGCTTCGGCCTTCTCGCGATTGATCTTGGACCAAATGCTCTTTTTCGTGCGCGGCGTGAACTTCTGCAACCAATACTCGGCGTCGAGCGCCTGCTTTTGCCCGTCGATCCAGCCGTAACAGAGCGCGACTTCGACGGCCTCCGCGTACGAGAGCGAGGCCTCGCGCGCGCCCTTCTTGGCAAGCTTCAGCCACACTCCGGGCGAATCTTCATGCTTCGCGACCCAGGCCGCGAAGTCTCGCTGACGCGCAAAGAGAAGCGTGGGCAGTGCCGTCTTGGCTTTCGAGGCGACCATCGCCGCTTGTCGAACACCAGCCGCCGCTCGGCAGCAAGCGACTTTGGCTGCCCACCCCCAGCGTGCTCGGCCTCTGGCCTGCGCGCGCTGCCCCTCCCAAATTCGGGCTCCGCCCGAATGGGAGGGGAATCAGCGTGGCACGCAGGGTCGACGCGCCGTTCGAGTGGGCTCTGCACTCACGAGCGTGGAACGCGCACATCATCCTCGGTTCCAAGCTTGCGGTCGCGGCCACTGGACGTCACCGTGACCTCCTCGTCCGCGCACTCGATGCGATACTCCCCGCCCCAGGGATCGTGTCGAGCGCCATCGCGTTCCAGAATCTTGTCTCGCAGCAACGCCTCCAAGCTGGGGCAGGCCGACACCTCATGGTCCGCCCACCAGAGCCGCGCGGCTTTGCGGATCTCGTGCGCATCCGACTCTGCCAGACGTCGCTTGGCCTTTTCGGCCTCCGTCAGCGCAGAAATGCCGACGCCCGCTGCGACGAGCGCGAGAATGGCCACGACGATGAGCACTTCGAAGAGCGTGACGCCGCGCGCGCGGCGCCGCAGCGCGTGTCGAGCGGATAGCGTTCGATGACGCTCCGCATCTCTGTGAAGTGAGTGCTGCTTGAGAGCTCTGCGGGCTCTCCGTTTGATCGGATGAGACGCTGCGAGGGGCTGCATGAACGCTCCCTTCAGCAATTCGCGTGCCGCGAGCATGCGCAGACGCAGTGCGAGCGCTTCGCGGCGGATTTGGCCCCATTTCAAGCTGCCGCGCAGAACCCGACGTGACTGCGGCTTGACCAAAAGTCTCGCGCGCGCTGCGCGCGCCTAACCCCGCTGTCAAACTGGCACTCGTGTCGACCACGACACCGCAAGGCGCGCTCGCAACTGGGCAGCCCTGCCCGGCCTTCCGCGGTGCTTGCTCCCAAGTGGCCGCATCGAGGTGTTCACTATCGGCAGCGACCGCGCTGTCCATACGGTGTCACGGAACAACAATGGGGAACCTGCGTATCAGGAATCGCTTGGCGGATCTGGGCGCCGTCCTGCCGTCGCTAAGACCACCTCCAGGGCAAGAGACGGGCCGTCGATGAGCCGTTCGAGCTCGTCGTTTGCGGTAGGCCGGGAGATCCGTTCCCTTCCGCAGCTCACATCGACCCGATCGAAGAAGAGGAAGAGGGTCTGGCCCTGCGCATTCCAGCACGGGCACCGCATGCTGCTCCCTGACGTCAACGTC
>JAEUAF010000548.1 GCA_019695485.1 Sorangium sp. | reverse complement strand
TTCGTTTATATCCGTTTCGCCGAGGAGGTAGGGCTGGCCGCGGCCACGTTGCGCGACGGCAGCGTTACCTTGGCCGACGTGATGCAGCGCTCCGCAAAGATTGCGAACAGCGTCGACCTGATGGAGTGCTTCGCGCGTACCTCGAACGCCATGCGCCGAAAGTATGGCGTGCGCGTGCGGCTGCCGGCTTACCCGGTCAATACCAGCATCAAGACTCTGATGGACTCCTTCGTCGAACAGGTCGAAGCGGCGCTGCCGCGCGAGGCGAGCGCATGACCGCGGCAGCAGCGATGTCGAGCGTCGGTCGCAAGACGGGTACCGGGGAGCCCACAGTTTGGCCGGATCTATACGCTGCGCTCGCCGAGCGCGAGGCCTCTCTGCTCGATATCATCTGGGAGCAGCACCGCTACCACGAGCATCGGCGTTGGAGCGCCGAGCGATTGCTCCATGCCATCAATTTCTCGGAGCTTAGCGCGAGCGATCGCTTCTTCGTCACGAACGCAGGCCGCGCAGAGCTCACCACCAAGCCCGGCGCTGACCGCGTGGCGCGCCTGGCGGACGCCGAGTGTCGTCGCTGGCTTGGTAAGGACGACACGGTCGCCAAGGTGATGCAGGCCTGCGGCACCTGGAGCCGCTACTGGAACGAGGAAGAAGCGCATCACGAGATGGCTTTCAACTTCTTGTCCCTGGCGCTGCGCTTGGATCCGCCTGATGACGCCACCGTCATCGAATACCGGAAGATCTTTCCGGACGACGACATGCTGCGCACGCTGACCCTGCTGGCGTGCTCGGAAATCAACGCGGCCGTGACCTACAACGAGTACGCGCGACGCACACGCGAGCCGGGGCTCCGCGCCCTGCTCCTGCAAGTGGGGGCCGACGAAGTGCAGCACATGCGCTACTTCATCGCGTTCGCCAAGGCGCTCGTCGACAGTGGTGCCTACCCGGCCAAAGGGGTGCTGGCGATCGCTCACTTGTTCGTGCGGCCGGGCGGCGAAATCTACGGCGCCACCCGCCCCGAGACCGCGACGCGAGAGACCCACGTCAACTGGTGGGATCACCTAGACGATGCCGAGGGCGACGTGAGCCTGTTGATGGGCGTCGATAAGAAGCTTCAGATGACCTACAAGATGGTCGAACAAGTCACCGGCCTAGTCGTCAACTCTCCGGACGAGGTCGAAGACACCTGGCTTGGCCTCGTCGACTGAAAGGGCAGCCGTGAACAGCAGCATCAGCGTGAGCGCCGAGAGTCGCGAAAGTTCGACCTCCGCGCTGTTCCAGGAGCATTTGCTCTCGCTCGAGACGCGCCCGAACGACCTCGACAGCCTGGGACACGTGAATCACGCGGTCGTGCTCGAGTATTTCGAAGCGGCCCGGGTTCGACTGGCGCGCGAGCTCGGCTTTCCGGAGCAGTCCAAGTTGGTGGTCGTGGTATCGCGAATCGAGGTCGATTACCTGGCAGAAATAGGGTCGGGCTGCCTGCTGGTGTCGACGCGCATCGTCGATCTCCCTGACGACTTCCGCGATGAACTGAACTACAAACTCATGCTCGAACACACGCTCACTCGCGCCGGACGTGACGGCGCGCTGGCCCGCGCTCGTGTCAGCGTCGCTTTCATCGATCGGGAAACCCGCGCGCTCGTCTCGTTCCAACAGGCGCTCTCCTCGAATTGGGCGGCCACGGAGTGACGCGCATGCCCCCCACTGACCTGGTCGGCCTGATCGACGCGCTCGGTGGCGCCTCCGAACGGCATGGCCTCCACTTCTACGACGAGCTCGGCGAAGAGCCCGAGTTTTGTAGCTATCCGAGGCTTCGCCAATGGATCGACGCCGCCGCGAGTCGCTACCTGGCTTGCGGCGTCTCCAAAGGCGCGCGCGTGGTGCTGCCGTTCGAAACATCGCGCGATTGCGTGGTGGCGTTCTTTGCGCTCGTGCGGGCGGAAGCTTTGGTGTTGTGCGTGCGGCCGCCGAGCGCCCTCGCTCGGGGCGAGTCGTACGCTGAATTTCTGGCGCGCCTGGGCGCGCAGCATCAAGCGCGCTTCGTGCTCGACACGCCTTCGCTGGCGGCGCTCAAACTGCCTCTCGAACGGCTCCCACTGCCGACGCTGGCGGAACCCACGGCGGGCATTCTTCCCGAGGGGCGAGCCCAGCCCGAGGACACCGCGTTCGTGCAGTTCTCGTCGGGTTCCACCTCGACCCCAAAAGGCGTTCCGATCACCCACGAAAAGCTGATCGCGCAGCTCGGCCTGCTGCGTGACTTCGATCGCCGGAAGCCTGGCGACGCGGGGGCCAACTGGCTGCCCTTGTTTCACGATATGGGCCTGATCGGCGGCTTTCTGAGCTGTCTCTACGCCGAGGTCGATCTGCACTTGTGTTCGCCGAGGCAGTTCTTGAGCGATCCCTTGGGCTGGCTCGAGTTGGTGTCGAGAAAGCGCGTGCGCGGCTTTGCGATCCCAAATTTTGGCATCGAGTATTTGCTGCGCGCGATCCGAGCTGCCGATGAGGAGCAGTATCGAACGCTCCGCTTCGACGCGCTTCGGCACGTGTTCGTGGGTGCCGAGCCCATCAATCCAGATTCCTTTCGGGCATTCGCAGAGGTGTTGGCCGACCTCGGCATGCAGCCGGAAGCCCTGCAACCTGCGTACGGGATGGCTGAGGCCGTGCTCATCGCGAGCGGC
>JAEUAF010000531.1 GCA_019695485.1 Sorangium sp. | reverse complement strand
GGCTCGCAGGCATCGATGCCCCGGCGACGCGCCGTCAGAGCGCGGAAGGATTCTTCTTTCCGTCTTTCGAGTCGCCCTTGGGGCCCGGTCCGCCGCAGCGTGGCTCGGCGCTCGAGGGATTCTTCTTTTCGTCCTTTTTCTCGTCCTTGGGGCCACACGCGGGCGAATCGTGCGACGAGCGAGGGGCGGCCGCGGCGGGAAACGCCAACGCCACCGTGAACAGACCTGCAGCAAGGAGCACTGGGATGCGATTCATGGCTGCCTATCTGTCGCGCCGCAAAGGACGTTCGTCAAGGCGCGGCGGGCGGGGCCGGCTCATCGACATACGGCTGCTCGACCACGAGCGACCAGCGCACCCCATCACGCCAAAATTCCCCCGAGATGTCGCGCGCATGCCGCGCGCGCGCAGCGATGACGCGCTGAATCACGTCTCCCGCGGACGCCACACTGGCCCCGAGCACTTGGGTCAACACATCCCCATCGCGCATGCCAATGCCAAGCGCTGAAACGCCGCTCAGCCGCAATCCCGCGGGGCGCCCGCCGACAGCTGGCACGAGGGCCCCTCGCGGCATCGCAGCGCCATTTGCCAGCCTCAACACCGTGGCGCGCGAAATGAAGACCCCATTGACCTTGTTACTCGGGCGCTTCTTACCGCGCGCTGAGGCAGAGCGCCCCGATCGCACGCCGGGCACGGAAGCCTCGAGCGCGACGTCGTGCTCTTCGGTCTCGAGCACGGGAAGCGGCTCCGGCACCGCCTCGCGCGTCGGCGTCACATACGGCGCCAGCGCTGCGGCACGCTGCCCGATCTCGCTACCCCAGGCATCCGCGCGATGCCCCAACGAACGCGTCACCACGAATGGCGGAATTAAAAGGAGAGCCGCGAGGGCCGCTGACCGGCGCAACACGCCGGAAGGCTATCACGTCGAGGTGGCCGCGGAGCCAGCCCGGGCGCGCGTTACTGACGAACCCGCCAGTTTCCTTGGAAGGTCTTGCCGATGTCGTCGCAGGTGGGGTCCGTCACCACCAACTCAGGCCGCGCGGCGCTGCAGTAGACGATCGTATTTTGCCTAAAAGTTCGACCAAAGTGGATCGCCTCGTCACGATCGATGCCGTGGACGACCCAGGCAGGCTCGCGCCAAACGCCGTCGGGCTCGTCGTCGTAGCCGACGCAGTGCTCGACACGATAGCAGCCGTAAATCAGCAGATCGCGCATCACCTGGTGGCGCCCGTCGTTCACGCGGCGGGGCAGCAGCATACTGCGCGGGTTATAGGCCGTGAGCACGGCGAAGTCCTTGCGCAACAACTCCGGCAAGCTGCCGATGTCGCGCACGACCTCTCCGTCCATCGAAACGCGGATGACTCCGCTCTCCGAGGGTAACTCGTAAACGGTGGCGAAATAGGAGCGAAGCAGATTCGAGTCCACGCTGCGGCGCGCTTATAGCACGGCCCCGCGGACTGGGAGCTCAACGCAAAAATCCGTCCCCTAGGCCCACGTTGACGGGTTTTTGGGGTGCCGAACCCGGCATTTCTGCCCGCCCGCCGAGCTTCACTGGCCAAACGGAGCGGCGGGCGCTCGCTCTCAGCGGGCCCCCAGGCGGCGCCCCATGCTGACCCGCTCTTCGACTTCATAACCGAGCGCGCGATAGAGCGCGACCACGCTGGTGTTATCGGCGCGCACCTGCAGGTTTACCTTGGGGCAACCGAGTTCGAGCAAACGCTGTTCAGCCGCTCGCACCAGGCTGCTGGCGATCCCTTGCCGCCGATACTCGGGTGCCACGGCCAGGTGGTAGAGCCAGCCGCGCACGCCGTCGAAGCCCGCGATCACCGCACCCACGATCTGCCCGCCGCGCTCGTGAACCAAGAGCAGCTCGGGCTGAACGCTCAGTTTAGTTTCGAGCATTCGCTCGGGTGCATTCCACGGGGGGTCGCCGGGGAAGACGCGCGCCCACAGGGCGCAGAGCGACTCGGCGTCCGTGTTCCGAAAAGCGCGCACCGCGTTCGCCGACAAAGCATCTTGATGCATGGCGAGGAACCTTACCCCGCGGCCACGCGGCGATCACGCATCGGCTGCGCCCCGCGACACTCAGAAGACACGCGCATTGCCAGCCGCGGCAGCGCTCACTGAGTGGGGTTCAGGCGGAAGCGGTAACCTACGCCGCGTACGGTCAACAAATACTCGGGCTCGGCCGGGTCCTTCTCGAGCTTGTTACGCAGCTGCAGCATGAAATTGTCGATGGTGCGCAGCGTGCCGTGGTGACCAGGCCCCCACACGCGAGACAGGATTTCCTCACGCGAGAGTGGCCGATTCGAAGCTTCGACCAAACACCACAGCACGTCGAACTCGGTGGCGGTCAACCCGACGAGCTCTCCCGCGCGCCACACCTCACGCACGTCGGAGCGAATTTCGAGGTCACCGACGCGCAACACACGGCTCACCGCCCTACGCAGCACGCCATCGCGGCGCAGCACCGCTTTCACGCGGGCGAGGAGCTCCGCCAAACCGAATGGCTTCGTGATGTAGTCCTCGGCGCCGAGTTCGAGCCCCATCACCTTGTCGAGCTCCGCCCCGCGCGCGCTCAGCATGATGATCGGCAACGTCGTGTTCTCTGCGCGCAAGGCCCGCAACACTTCGAAGCCGTTCATCTTCGGCAGCATCACGTCGAGAATCGCCAAGTCGAAGTGTTCCTCGAGCGCCCGTGACAGCCCGGCTTCGCCGTCGAGCGCGACCACGGGCTCGTAGCCTTCGGCGCGCAGGTTCATCTCCAACCCCAAGGTGATGCTCTCGTCGTCTTCGACAATCAGGATGCGTTTGGCAGTCATGCGGAGACCTGGCGTGGCTGACCTCTCGAGGAGGCGGGATGCGCGGTGCTAATGCGACACCGCCGGAAAAACGAGGGAGAACGCGCTGCCTTTGCCGGGAGTGCTGGCGAGTTCCACACGGCCGCGGTGCGCGCGCATCACGTGCTTGACGATCGCAAGCCCGAGGCCCGAACCCTCGCGCTCACGCGAGAGTCGATCGTCGACACGATAGAACTTCTGAAAAATGCGTTTGTGCTCGGCAGCCGGGATGCCGGCGCCATTGTCCGTAACGACCACGCGCACGGTCGAGCCGCGCTGCTCGACACCGACGTCGATGCGTGCCGGATCGCCTCCGTATTTGTAGGCGTTGGTGAGCAGGTTGAACAGCGCATCGGAGACCGCGCCGCGATCGGCGTGTACGGTGATCGAATCAGCCGGCAGCTCTACCTGCAAGTCGACGCTGCGACGCTCGCGCACGGACTCGAACGCCGCAACGGCTGCTTCCACGATCGAGCGCAGATCGGTGTCTTTCATCACGAACTCACGGCGACCGCTTTCCATGCGGCCCCAGTCGAGCAAGCGCCCAATCAGATCCTGCAAGCGCGTGGTTTCGCGTTCGAGGGCCGCAATGCATTTGTCTTCGGCCTCGCGATCGCCGCGGCGCAGGGCGAGGGTCTCGGTAAAGAGGCGGATCGAGGTGAGCGGCGTCCTGAGCTCATGCGACACCTTGGAGACGAAATCGCTCTGCAAGCGCGAGAGATTGGCCTCGCGGCGCACGAATACCCAAACCAGGATGACGCCGGTGGCGGCGGCGCCGCTCAGCGCCATGACCAGGATCCCCATCAGCAAGTTGAGCTTGGCCTCGCCGATGAACAGCAAGATCACGCCCACGGCGAGCAGCAGGAAGGTGGGCACGACGACCAGCGCCACCAGCAAAATGACGATCCGGCGATAGCCGTGCGCCGTCAGATCGCGAGAAGACATGCCGCTCGTCAGTATACTCGGCCGCAGCAAAGCCGCACGGCTCGAGTCTTCGAAGCCGCGATCGCGCGCGACATCGGGCCGGAATCGGCGGCGCCTAAACGTCCAGGTCGACCACCAGCGCGCGCAGGAGCTCGGCCACGCTCGTGGCCTGGGCTGGGCAACCGCGCGGCCGGTGCGGCGGATCGGCGTCGGCGAGTTGAGCCACTTGGCCTATCAGCACGCCGTCGTCTGCGGCCTGCTCGATTAGGCCACGCAGATCGTAGTGCACGTCCATATCGTCCGGCGCGAGGTGCAGCACCGCACGCGCGTAGAAGCCGAGCAAGTGCGTCCAGGCGGTGCCGCGGTGGTAGGCCACTTCGCGCTCTTCCTTGGTGCCGGCAAACTGGCCGATATAGCGCGGATCGCTGGGGGAAAGGCTGCGAATGCCGCGCGGCGTCAGCAGCTCCGAGCGCACCCGCTCCACGATGGCCTCGGCTTGCCAGTGATGGAACAGCTCTGGGGCGATGGCCAGAGCGATCAGCGCGTTCGGTCGAATACTAGCGTCGGCCCAGGCCTCGGTGCTGTCGCGCGCTTCGCTGATGCAATCATAGGGATAGTCGGTTTCGTCGCACCAGAATCGCGCCTGGAAGGCGCTGCGCGCGCTCTCGGCCTGCGCCGTGGCGAGCTTAGCCAGGCGCTCGTGTCCCTTGCGCCGCGCCATGCGAGACAAAGTCAGCGCGCCCTGCACCCAGAGCGCCTGGTGCTCGATCGCGAGCCCCGCACGTGGCGTGACGAGGTCGAGGCCAATGTGCGCGTCCATCCAGGTCAGCGACACACCTTCGGCGCCGTTCGCGACCAAGCCATCGGACGAGAGCCACACCCAGCGCCGCGAGCGACCCCGAATACGCACGAACGCGCGCAGCAGCGCGCCGTACATGCGCTCGAGCAGCGGCGAATCCGCAGCAACTTGCAGCTCGATTTGGCGGGCAAGCTCGAACAGCCAGAGGGTGGCGTCGGGCAGCGGTTTGCTGCGCGGCGTGCCCCGCTCGGGCAAGAGCTCGGGCAAGAGCCCCGCGCGCTGCGCCGGCAGCAGCGTGATCAGACTGCGTTCGAGTAGATCGAGCCGGCCGCGCGCCAAGTGCAGCCCGGGCAGCGCCATCAGCCAAT
The DNA here is from genome assembly GCA_019695485.1 of Sorangium sp. Classification (GTDB taxonomy): domain Bacteria; phylum Myxococcota_A; class Polyangia; order Polyangiales; family Polyangiaceae; genus PMG-095. Next base: position 2,091 of record JAEUAF010000531.1, on the reverse strand, counting down.
CCCGCATCAGCATGGCGTGCCAGGGATAGCCGGCGATCACTTCGGCGCGGCCCGAGCCGAGGCAAAATTGTTCGGCAGCCACGCTGAGCACGCGCACGCTGTCGGGGCGGTCGTCGCCCGGATCCTGCGCCAAGATTTGCGCGCGCGCCTCCTCGACCAGCTGCTCCGGAGAGCCCTCGGGTAGGGAGCCGACCGCCGCCACCAGATAGGTCGTGCGCCCCGGCTCGAGGCGCATCTCGAAAACACCGGGCGTCCAAATATCTTCCTGAAAGGGAATGCCATCGCTGCGATCGGCCAGATACTCGAAGCGCCGCCACCAGTCGGGCGACCCCATGAACACGCCCTCGTGACCAAACACCACAGAGGGCAGTTCGGGCACCGGACGAATGTCGACCGCGCCGGGTTTGAGCGAGAGGACTTGCATCATGCCGCCGTGCTCGCGCACGAGCTTGTCCACGGGGCGGAGCGGCATCAGCGGACGCACCTGCAGGAGCGCCGGCGAGCGCCCCTTCCACGAGTAGCCGATCACGAGCGCGTTCTTGCCGCGCACTAAGCACAGCGTGCGTTCGAGCGCGTGATGTCCCACGCGGTACACCCAGCGCGGCAGCGGATCGAGCGCGAAGGTCACGAGCTGACGATAGCCAGGCGTCGGAGCCAGATTGGGGAATTGATGAGTCGACAGCCGATACGTCCGACGGTCGGCCTCGGGAGTGATGCTGGTCTCCGAGTGACTGATGATCACGTGACGCCCGAGTGGCCGCGGCAGATCCACGACCAGTGCCCCGTGGTGACGGCGCGTGTGCATGAACGCGATGGTGCTCATCGAGTAGGCGCCGGCGCCGTTCGTATGAAGCCACTCGCGTTCGGCGGGCAGGAGCTCCCCGTTGGTTTCGATGACTGGGAACGGGCCGTCGCGCGAAGCGCGATAGTCGCTGCCTGGACGCACTTTCATGGCGACCTCCGTGCTCGAAGCTCGGCCTCAGCCGCAGCGTAAAGTGGCGCGAACGCCGGCTTATGCCCGAGCCAGAGTTCGATCGCGAGCACCGCCTGGCCCACCAGCATGCCGAGCCCATGCGCGTGAGGCAGCGCGCGCTCGCGGGCGCACTTCAGGAATTCGGTCTCGGCCGGATTGTAAACGACGTCGTAGGCCAGCAGCGAGGGATTGAGCTCCGCCCAGGGCACGATCTCCGCCACTTGCTGGCCCGGCTCCGCCCCGTGCATGCCAGCACTGGTCGCCTGCACGATCACGTCGGCGCGTCGACACGCTTCGCTGAACGCGCTCGCCGCTGCCAACCGCGGCCAAGGTACGAGACTCGCCCCGAGCGCGCGAAACTGTACTCCGTGCGCGAAGTGCTCCGGCGGCTCCGACTCGAGCCAGCGCCGTGCACTCACTGTAATCTCGCTCGCGCCGAGCAGCCCGCCCGCCGCCACAGCCCCCAACGCCGCGCCCCCGGAACCAATCACGACCAGGTGTCGGACTGTGGCCACTCGACGCCGAATTTCCTCGGCCAGCGCCGGCACATCGGTGTTGTGCGCTTCGAGCCTGCCTTCGGCGTTGCGCACGAGCACGTTGGCCGCGCCGACGCGCCGTGCGCTTTCGGCCTGGGTGTCGGCGAGCGCGAGCGCCTCGCGCTTCCACGGCACTGTGACGTTTGCGCCCGCGAGCTCCCCGCTGCGAACGCGCGCGACCGCTGCCGAAAGCGCCGTCACGTCGGGCACATCGACGAGGACGTAGCGGTGCGGGAGGCCGAGCTCACGATAGGCGGCGCCGTGAATAGCGGGAGACATCGAGTGCAGAACAGGGTGTCCGAATAACGCGAAGCTCCGGCTCATCTGTCGTCTCCTTCGGATTTTGGATGGCGCGCCCGCACGTCGACGTCGAGCGAGCCTTCGGAAAGCCGAAGCGAAAGCCGATCACCGACGGCCACATCGCTCTCGCGGCGCAGCGCGCGCCCATCCGCGGAGAGTGCGATTGCGTACCCGCGCCCAAGTACCCCCAGCGGCGAAAAGGCGTGCAGCCGCGCGGCCTCGCGCCCAAGCTCTTCGCGACAGCGCCCCAAGTCGAGCCGGAGCGCGCCGCGCAGACGCTCG
>JAEUAF010000522.1 GCA_019695485.1 Sorangium sp. | reverse complement strand
GTTCGGTGTGTCGCTGCCGGCGTGGCCGCGCAAGAGGAACGCGCCGACGCCCGCGCTGACGAGCAGCGCCGCGCCCAGGCCGAGCCACAGCCCGCGGCGGGTCGGCGCGGCTTCATCCTCCGTATGGCCCCACGCGGTGCCAGTGCGCGCGACGGCAGGTGCCTCGCGTGGCGGCGTGATTGGGCCGCGTCCCGAATGCGCCGGCTCAGCGAGCCCCGCGACCTTGAGCACGCGTTCGAAGATCGGTCGACTGCGGCGCGGCGCCGAGGGCACCAGCGCGGCCACCAGTTCTCCGATGGTCTGGAAGCGCCGATCGCGATCTTTCTCCAAGCAGCGCAGCACGGTGGCTTCGAGTTCGGGCGACACCTCGGCGCGCAGTTGGCGCAGGGGCAGCGGCGCATCCATGGCGATGGCGGTCACGAGCTGCGGCAGGGTTTGCCCCTGAAACGGCGTGCGCGCGGTCAAAAGCTCGAACAAGATCACGCCGAGCGCCCAAATATCCGTACGCTGGTCGACGGTACCGGCCGCGCGCGCTTGCTCGGGCGACATGTACATCGGCGAGCCCATCACGGCCGTCGTGCGGGTCAGCTTCAGGTCCGAGGCTTCCGGCACTGAAAGCTTCGAGATCCCGAAGTCGAGCACTTTGACGACGGGGGCGCCATCCGAGCGATGCGTGAGGAACAGATTGGCGGGCTTCAGATCGCGGTGCACGATGCCCTCGGCGTGGGCTTCGGCCATCGCATCGCAGGCTTGAATCACGAAGTCCACGGCGTCTTCGATCGACAGCGGGCCATCGATGAGGGCGGCCGATAGATCGCGCCCCTCGAGGTACTCCATCACCATGTACGGCGCGCCGTCCTCGAGCCGCCCGACGTCGATCACGCGCGCAACGTGCTCGCTCTTGATCTTCACGGCCGCGCGCGCCTCGCGCACGAAGCGCGCCACCGCTTCTGCGCTGGCGATTTGCCCGAGCAGGAACTTCACCGCGACGTGTTGGTCGAGCTCGAGGTGCGTGGCCGCGACCACGACGCCCATGCCGCCCGCTCCGAGCACGCGCTCGATGCGGTACTTGCCCGCTAGCACCTCACCCGGGTGCACCGGGGGGCTGGCTGACGAAGAAGGCGGCGCGCTCGACGACATGGGTTTCGAGATTCAAACCCAGGCTAGCATGAGCGCTTCAGCGCGGGGGAACGCCGAGCTCGCCGAGCAAGTTGTCGGCCTTCTCGAGCGTCGCGAGCACCCACAAGAGGTAGCGAATATCCACGTGAATGCTGCGGGTGCCAGCCTGGTACGCGAAGTCGGACGCCACCGAGTCGTAGGTGCCGTCGAAGGCGAGGCCGGTGAGCTTGCCCTCCGCGTCGAGCGTCGCCGAGCCTGAGCTGCCGTTCGTGATCGGCACATCCGACAGAAAATCCACGGGCACTTCGCCGAGGCTCGCACTCGCATAGCCTGCGAAGCGCCGTGCTTTCACGGCCTCGAGCAAGGCGGCGGGCGCGTCGAAGGGCTCCTTGCCCTGATGCTTGGCGACGATTTCGGAGACGCGCGTGAACGCGCTGCCGCCAGCCGTTGGCCCCTGCACGGTGCCATAGCTGATGCGAAGCGAGCCGTTGGCGTCGGGGGCCACATTGCCGGCGCTGTGCTCGATGAGGGCTCCCGCATAGCGCGGACCTTGCAGCAACAAGGCGCCTGCGTAGCGACGTTGCCGCTCTTCGATCTCGCGTAGCAGCGGGCGCAGCTTGAGCGCGGCTCGAATCAGCGTGTCGTGGCTCTTGGCGAGTTCCTTGGTGGTCGCTTTGCGGAACAGGGCGAGGCGTTCTGACACTTGGTCGAGCTTCGTGCCCGCGTACAAGTGCTCGACGACCTTTTGAATGCTGTCGCGGCTTTCATTCGCGCCGACGAGCGCGCTGAGGGCGCCTGAGCGCTCGGCGACCGGGGTGTCGTTCAAGCGCTCGAGCGCGAGCCGGAGCAGCGCGCGGTCGAGCAGCGGGTGGTACTGCTTGTCGAGCGCCTCGAGCTGATCGGAAATGTCTTTGACCTTGCGATCCTGATAGTCGAGATCGCGTTCGCGGTCGGGCTTCTGGCGTTCCTCGGCCATGTGCACGATCACGCAGGCAGCCCATAGCAGCCGCGCTTGCAAGACTTCGCTGAGCAGCGCCGTGTCGCCTTCGCGCGTGCGACTGCGCTCGTCAATGGCCTGCGTGATGGCCTCGATGGCTCCCCCGTAGCGGGCCTTTCGCGCAGGATCGGCGCTGATGAACGCCTCGAGTGCGCGCTCATCTGCCTGTTTGCGCTCGAGTAGCTTGCCTCGGCTGATGCCTTCGAGCTCGCCCTGGTGCTTGGTGCGGAAGTTGTTGAAACGGCGCACGAAGCCGGTGCCTTTGATCGACGCCTCGGCGTTCGAAGCGCGCACGGCCTCGATCTCGCGCAGGAACGCCTCGAACATTCGCAAGCGGCGCGGGTACGTGAAGTGCACTGTCTCATCGACTTCCTTCGCGAGCGCGAAGGTCGAGGTCCGGCCCGGAAAGCCCGCCACCATCACCAAGTCGCCCTCCGCCAGCGGATGCGTGGCGAGCGCGAGGTGATGCGCTGGCGCGTAGCCCACGTTCTGGCTCGCGAACTCCGCGGGCTTGCCGTCCGGCGCCACGTACGCGCGAAACAATGCGAAGTCGCCGCTGTGGCGCGGCCAGCGCCAATTGTCGACTTCGCCTCCGAAGTTGCCGATGCCCGCCGGCGGCGCATAGACCAAGCGCACATCTCGAAGCTCGAGCTCTTCGACCAAATAGTAGCGGAGCCCCAGGTAAAAGCTCTGGAGCTCGCAGCGCACGCCAGGCCGCCCCTTCTCGCAGTTCGCGAGCGTATCCTTTTCGAATTGCTCGAACGCACGCGCGCGGGCAGCATCGTCCGCCGCGTTGGCGATGGCGGCGGCCACCCGCTCAGAAACATCTTGGAACGACAGCGTCACGACTGCGCGCCCTGCGGGTCCCGTCGACAGCTCCTCGGCGTGCGAACGGGCCACGAAGCCTTGCTTCAAGAGATTGCGCTCGGGGGTCGAATTGTACTGGAGGGCGCCCACCGCGCAGTGGTGATTGGTGGCGATCAGACCCTCTTTCGAGACGAATGAAGCCGAACAGCCATTGAGCCGCACGATCGAGCCGAGCACGTCCGACAACGGATCCGCGAGTCGCTTCGGGTCGATCTTGAGTCCGAGCTGCCGCAGCGTGGCTGCGTGTTGCTCGATCTGTTGGGGGAGCCACAGCCCACCCGGATTTTGAAAGGGCGCGGGCTTCACCGCGCTTGGCGCCGACGCGGACGCGGGCGGCATCGCAGTCAGCGCCGCGACTTGCGGCGCTGGCGAGCCCGCGTTGTGCACGGGTTCACAGGCCGTGGAAATCCCGAGCCAGAAAAGAGCGATCCAATCAGCGCGTCGCATCATCCGAAGCTCCCCGATAGCGCGCTGCTCGGCGGGCGTCCACCGCTCGCGAAGCGCATCGGGGACGAGCGCGTCTCGCGGTCGAGCGCGTCCCTGGGCGGAGCCGCCGTCACCAAACCGTGCGGGGCAGGCGCGGAACCGGACCCGCGATGCGTGGCGCTGCGTATGCCCAATGTCGCCGTCGGTCGTAGGGCGCGCTCGTTACAACTTAGCCCCCCCAAAGAAGGCAATCCGCGGTTCCGCCCGTGCCCAGTGCTGCGGTGTGCGGGGAATGGCTGCGTTTATTCGTGTGCGGCGCGCGCGTGTCTCGTCAATGAGCGTGTGCTTGCCACGTGAGGCGTGTAGACTCGCTGCGTGCAGGGTGCCAATCGGTCGACGGTCGCGCCGGAGAATCTGCGTGAGCATGCGCGCTTGCCGCGGCGGCTGTTAGTGGTGCTGCTGCTCATCGTGCTTGCGGCAGGCGCGGCGCCGCCCGCGGGTCGCATGAACTTCGCGCTCGAGGTGGTGCCTGGGCTCGTCGAGGTCGCCGTGCTCGCTTGGCTTTGGAGGCGACTGCCGCTCTCGCATTGGGTGTGCGGCGGCGTGTTCGTGCACGTGTTGGTGCTGACTTATGGCGGGTATTACACGTATGCGCTGGCGCCGCTCGGCAAGCTTTTCATGCAGGTCTTCGGCTTCACGCGCAACCACTACGATCGCGTTGGGCACCTCGCGCTCGGCTTCTTTCCGTGCTTTCTGACGCGGGAGGTGCTGCTCAGGCGCACGCCGTTGAAGCGCGGGGGCTGGCTGGTGTTCCTGGTGCTGAGCGTGGTGCTGGCGCTGGGCGCGTTTTGGGAGCTCATCGAGTGGTGGGTGACGCTGCTCGTCGCGGGTGATGTGGGGCAAGCGTTTCTTGGCTCCCAGGGCGATCCGTGGGACGCGCAGTGGGATATGTTTCTCGCGCTGGTGGGCGCGGCGCTCGGGCTCGCTTTCTTCCAGGCGCGGCACGACCGCTCGCTGGCGCGTGTTCCACGTGATTGAACTCTTTCGCGGAATCGCCCAAGCTTTGCGCCATGAAGTACTTGCACACCATGGTGCGCGTCACGAACCTCGACGCGGCGCTCGATTTTTACTGTAACAAATTGGGCCTCCGCGAGACGAAGCGCACGAACTCCGAGAAGGGCCGTTTTACGCTGGTCTTTCTGCGCGCGCCCGGTGACGAACACGCAGAGCTCGAACTCACGCACAACTGGGATCCCGAAGAGCTGAAGGGCGGTCGTAACTTCGGCCACCTCGCCTACCAGGTCGACGACATCTACGCGCTCTGCCAGCGCTTGATGGACGCGGGGGTCACCATCAATCGCCCTCCACGCGATGGTCATATGGCGTTCATTCGCTCCCCCGAAAACATCTCGATCGAGCTACTCCAAGCGGGGCCTGCGTTGCCGCCCCGCGAGCCCTGGGCCTCGATGCCGAACACGGGCGAATGGTGAACGGCGCGCGGCCCGGACCGCGCATCCGTCAGTTGTCACGAAGAAGGGGGACCCGAAGCTCGGGCCTCCGGACTCTCCGATCTCAGTCGCATGTCTCGTCACAAGGCTCCTTCGATTCTAGTCTTCACGCTATTGTGTGCTTGTGGCGGAGGGGAATCGTCGGGGCCGGGTCTCTTTGGTAATGCGGGGTCGAACGGCCAAAGTGGCGCCGGCGCGGGCCCCCTGGCTTCGGGCGGCGCCAGCATGGGTGGCGCAGTGGCCCAGCCAGGGGGCACCGCGAACAGCGGCGCCTCGAGCGCTGGCTCGGCCGCGGGTGGCGCGCTCGGAGCCGGCGGCAGGGCT
>JAEUAF010000515.1 GCA_019695485.1 Sorangium sp. | reverse complement strand
CGTGATCGAACTCCTCGTCGGTGACGATCGTAGGACCACTCGCGGGATCGTTGAGGTAGACCTTGTTCTTGCCGAAGCCCTCGACCACCAGGAAGTGATTGAAGTTCCAGTGGATGATCACCGGCAGTGGCAGCTCGCGCACCTCGTTCGGCTCTTTGCGAAAACCGCGAGATTCGAGCTGATACTGGCGCCCGGCCTTGAGCAAATTGCTCGCCTTGCTGCCGTCGCGCGACACGCCGCACTGTTCGCGCAGCTTCGAGAGCGGCACGAACGTGCCGTGATATTCGAGCACCATCGCCAGCGCGGCCGCGCCGCATTCGGTGGCCTCCATTTGCAGTCGCGTCGGCGTGTGCACCCGGCGACGCCGAAGCTTGCGCTTGCCGCTCGCGGCCACTCAGCCCCCGAAGTCCAACGCGGGAAACACCAGCCCAATCGGGCGTTGCGTGCGTGTGGTCACGTTCGCAGCGCAACGGGTGCCGCTGGTGAGCGTGATGTCGGGTCCCGTGCCTGAAGACCAGCGATAGCCGCTCGGTGTCTTGGGGTTCAGCGTCAACTCGGCACGCACGGCGATCGGCGTGCCGGCCGTCTCGGCCAGAAAGGCGTCGACGAGTTGATCGTTATGCAACACCTGCATCATGCCGTGGCGCGTGGATGGGAAGCTTTCGACGAGGCGCACTCGGCCGAGCAGCACCCCGTGGCGCTCTTTGCGGACCACCGAGGGGACGACTTGCACTTCCATGCCGGGCTTCAGGAGCTTGCCCTGCCGCGAATCGACATAGAGCAGCGCCTCCAAACGGGCGCGTTCCCCCATCAGCTCGACGCTGACGATCGGCTGGCCGGGTCCGATCACGTCGCCAATCGTGGCGCGCACCTCGATCACGCGACCTTGGCGCGTGCTCACGACGTGGCTGTTTTGCTTGAGCTTTTCTTCCAGGAGCTGGATTTGGCGCTCGGCCTCCTGCTGCTGCATCGTCTCGCTCATCAGCGCGATTTCGTTGGCGCGCTGGGCAGAGAAGTTGTCGACGGTGAGCCGCTGCATGTCGGCTTGCATGCTCTGCGCGGAAATCTGCGAGGAGGTCAGCGTGCCGCGCGTCGTCTCCAGTGTCTCCTTAGTGATGAGCCCCTTTTCGTAGAGCTTAGTCTGCGTGTCGAGCCGCTCTTGGAGCTCGTGGGTGCGCGTTTCGGCGGCCTTGACGGCGTCCTCGATGCTCTTCCGCTGCTGGGATGTCGCCTGCATGCGCAGGCTCACGTCCTGCCCGCCGGCGCGCTTGGCGCGCTGATAGTTCTCTTTGAGTTGCTCGAGCCGAGATTTTGCTTGTTTGAGCTGTTCGTTGAGCTCGGGCTGGGCGACTTCGGCGATGATTTGCCCCTTGTTGACGTAGTCGCCGACTTCGACCTCGAGCGACGCAATTTGACCTTCGCCGACAGCGACCACGTCTGCCAGGCCGCCCGAGTGGATCAAGATCCCGCTCGCTTCGACCTTGGTCGGAATGTGCCCCAGCACTCCCCACACGACGGCGGTGGCCAACAGGACGCCGCACCCGAGCAGCGAGAGCCAGCCCTTGGCATCGGTCACTTGCATCAGCGTGTGCAGCTGCTCGGGCGAGGCGAGCCGGTCGAGCACCGCCTGACGGAAGACCTTATTGGCTTGCATCGTGAGCTCCCGGCGGCGCGGTCAACGGCGCCAGGCTGCGAACTGCGTCCTCCACCGCTTTCGGCAGCGCGCCAGTTTCGAAGAGCAAACGCGTGCTGGCGACGGCGCAGCGCAAGCGGTTTGCGGTTTGGTTTTGTTGCGCGCTAATCAAGAGCTCTTCGGTGAGCACCATGTCGATCACTGTCCCGACTCCGGCCCGCAATTTCTCGCGCTGGTCGGTGACCACGAATTCGTACTGAGACACGGCCTCGCTCGCGGCCGCCAGGGCCGCACTCGACAAGCGAAGATCGTCCAGCGCTTGCATCACCGCAACGGGCAAGGTGCGGTTGAGATCGCCCGCCGCGATGCGCGCCTGCTCGTACTGGGCGCGCTTCAAATCGCGATCCGCGAGCTGCGCCGTGTTGTTGAAGGGCAATTCTAGCGAAAGCCCGAGGCCGGCGTTGACGCCGCGCACGTTGCGCGCCGTGGCGGCGGCGAAGGCATCGACGCCGTCCTTGTCGAGCGCGCCGTTGTAGCCGAGCGACATATTCAGATCGAGCGCGGGGTTGGTGTTCCATTCGGCGCCGCGTAGCGCCGAGGCCGCCGCCGCCACCGAGGCTTGTGCGGCCTTGATGTCGCTGCGCGTTGTCTTGGCTTTTTGGACGGCTTGCGCGGGGCTGACGTCCACGTTCGGCAGAGGCGGGAAGTCGTCGCGTGGCTCCCAATCAGCGCTCTGTTCGAGACCGTAGCCCATGGCGAGCGCCAACGCGTGGAGCGCTTGCAGACGATTGTTCTCGGCTTCGACTACTGCGCGGTGACGATTGGCAAGGTTCCCTTCCAGCTGTCTCAAATCCGAGCGCGGGCGCTGGTCGGCTGCCACGAGCACCTTGGTTTCGTCGACTAGGCGCTGGGCGTTGCCCTCGGTCGTGCGCAAGAGCCCGAGTTGGCGATTGGTAGCCACCAGCTGCCAGTAAGCGACGAGCGCGCCATAGACCTGTTCTTGCGCGGTTTGAGCCAAATTGTGCTCGGCGGCACCTCGAGATGCGCGCGCCGCACCGATCGCGCTGGCGGCGCCCACTGAGCCTGCGCCACGCAATAGCGGCTGACGGGCACTGATGCCGACGTGCGCTTGCTGGTACGGGTCACCGAGCCCCGCGGGCGCCATGGAATCCTGCAGGCGCTGGTGAATGCGCGAGAGTCCCACGCTGGGCGTCAGGGTCGTGCCAACCTCGGTGGTCCAGGCCGCGCCCACGCTGAGGTCGGTGGTGTCGTTCACGATCGCGCGTTCATTATAGATCGAGCGTTGCGCGGGCAGCATCGGCGTCACGTCGTGCGTGTGGCTGAGCCCCGCCGTGAATCGCGGGTCGAAGCTGCCGCGCGCCAAGCCGAGAGAGGCGGTGCGCGCCGCGAGCTCCGTGCGAGCCGCCGCAATGTTGGGATGCGACGAGAGCGTGTTTTTGACCACGTCGAGCAGCGACAAGGGCACGCCGCCAGCGCCGGCGGGCGCCTCTGCCGTCGCCGGAACGCCGACCGCTGACATCGCGCTTTGCGCCGTCGCGCTTGGTTCGGCAACCAGCGAGAGTGCCGCAATGCCGCCGAAATAGATGCCGAACGTCAAAGACCGGTTCATTTGCCTCCGTTAGCCGTCGAGCAGCTTGCGACCAAAACCGTCGAAGCGCGCGCCCGCGCGGTCGAGATTGTCGAGCACCGAATCGTCGAGTTCGTCCGCGCTTTCGCCCTCGTCCGCAGCGGTCGCCTTGCGCACGCGATCGGAAAGGAAGGTCGCCACGGCTTTGTATAAGCGCGCCGCGAAGGCCACGTCGTCGTCCAGGTGCTGCAGCAGATGCTGCTTCGAAATCGCGTACACGACGACATCCGTCGCGGCCCGCACCGTCGCGCTGGGGGGCCGCGTGTCGATGAAGGACATCTCGCCCACGATTTCACCCGCCACCAAGCGCGCGATCTCGCGTCCGCTGCGCGGTTGCAGCACTTGTACCTCGCCCTCGAGCACGATGTAGAGCGTCTCGACCGAGACTCCCGCCGTGATCAGCACGCTGTTCGCGGGTAGGCGCCGACGCCTGCCGTGACTCGCGAGCCAATCGACGTCGGTATCCCTGAGCTGCCCGAAGATGAACAAGACCTTGCGCATCAGGACCTCCAACGACCTCACTTCTAGCGGCGTCGCCTGCGGCGCCAAATCGCAAACGGACCCGACGGTAGACGCAGGTGGGATTCTGAGCAAGCGCTTGCACCTCTTGGGGAGGCCGGGCGCATGTTCGCATAGGTCGTTGTTTGCAGAAGGGAGGATGTCGTAGGATTTGCTACATGGTTCTCGAGAATGTGCCTCGCATCGACGCGCCTTCTGCCGCGGTGCTGATGCGCGACTGGATTCGACCGGGCCGTCCCGTCATTCTGCAAAACCTCTTCGACGCGGCGCCGTTGCGAGCGGTCGACAGCCTCGAAGCGGCTAGCCGGATTATCGGGGACGTGGAGCTCGAGATCCAACCGAACTATTTGACGTTCCTTGAAACTGGGCAGCGGGGGCAGCGCCGCCGAATGGCGCTCGCACGTTACCTTGAGCAGGTTGCCGTCGAGCCGAACACGCGTGACTTGTGCGTTGAGTTCGCAACACCCGACGCCCTCGCGATGCTCTTGCCGCGCCCCGCCTGTGCTGAACTCCTCGCGCCCGACGACGTGGTATCCGCGACGTTCCTGGCCAATGCCGGAAACTACAATCACCTGCACTACGACGACGATCAGCGAACCGTGCTCTTGTACCAAGTCTTCGGCCGCAAGCGCTTTTCTCTCATTTCGCCGGCCGCCGGCCGCAAACTCGACGCCTTCCTGGTTTTCGACGCAACGACACGCGCCGCGGTGGCGCAAATCCCCGCCCGTGACGCCAACGGGCGCGTCTATTTGCACACCTTTCCGGACCAAGCGGCGCAGGATGCGTTCCTCCGCTACGCGGGCGCGAGCGATTGTGTGCTCGGGCCCGGCGAGACCTTGCTGATGCCGGCGCTGTTCTGGCACTACGTCGAATATTGCGAGACCTCGCTCTCCGTCACCTATCGATTGGGGCGAAATCCACTCAATCGAGCGCTCAACCAGGTGTTTCCTGCGCCCACGTTGATAGCTCAAGAAGTCGGGTATCAGCTCAGCGACGCCGAGCGCTTCGAACGCGAGCAGCCAGCGCTGCGCGCTGAGCTCGAGCAGGTGATGACGGCGTCGTACGCGGACGTCGCGGCGCGTCGCGCTGCGTTCGAGCGGTTCCTGAACAAAGCATTCGCAGCGACGCGTGGCGCGTCCGCCGAAGCCGTGCTCGAGGCTCGCGAGCTCTATCGCCGTGCCCTGGCGGGTTGAGCGCGGCTCGACTCGTCCGCGTGACGCGACAAGCCACGAACGCGCCTGGTCACGAAACGAGTTGACGTGATGGCATCTTCGCGGGTGAATGCGCGGAGGATGCCGCTTTTGCCGAGTGAGGTTCTTTGCGTCAACCCGAGCCTAGAACTGGTCGCGACAGGTCCCGAGCGTGGGCTCAGCCGCGGAGTGAAACCAGGGGCGCAAGTCGAGTTCGTGCAGGGAGACGTCGATGCGTTGCTCGCCGTGCTCGAGGCGGTGGCAGCGGACGGCAACGTGGCGGCCGTCGTCAGGCGTCTGTCCGCACGCATGTCGGAAGCAGCCGCCCTCGCGACTCTCGAGCAACTGCGCGCGGCGGGCTGGTTGGTTCGCGAGCAAGCCAGCGCGGCTCAGGTGTTGCCGCGCGTCGCGCTGATCGGCAACGGGCGCCTCGCCGATGCCATCGCGCGCGTCATCGCGCAGCAGGGGTTCGTCGAGCTCGTTCGGTCCGAGCCGTTGGCGCTGCCGCGGGCGAGTGACCCGGGCGCGCGCCGGTTTCCCGCGCTCGGGGGCGTCAGGTTCGTGCCGGCGGCGCGGGGCGAGTCTCAGGCCCCGACGTCGGACGTTACGGTGCTTGCTCTCGATCGCGTAACGTACGCGGAGCTCGACGCCTACGGCGAGGCGCTCAATGCGCGGGGCGAAGCCTGTCTGTTCGCCAGCGTCGAAGCGGGCGAGGGCCGGATCGGGCCGCTCATGCTCGCAGGCGGCGGCTCTGGGTTCGTGGCTTCACGGCATCGCTTGGCGACGCAGGGTGGGCAGGCGGTCGATCGCGAAGCACTGCAAGCATTCAGCGTTCAGGAGCTCGGGTCGAGCCCAGCCGAGCTCGAAGTGGCCGAGCGGGTGAGTCGCGAGCTTGCGCTCGAGCTACGCCGAATCGTGGCCCGCGACGAAACGCCGCGTAGCCTCGACTCGGTCCTGCTGCTGACGCCGTCCGGCAGTGCACGGCAGCCCTTGTCGCTCGTGCGCGAACCCGCGCAGCCGAGCGCCGCGAGCGCGTCGAGCGGGCGCGATCTGAGTCTCGAGGCGGACGTGATTGCGGCGCGCGCCACCAATTTGCGTGAACGCGGAGAGCGCCCGCTCAGCACGACGCTGCGGCGTGTCGGGATCGTGGGTGGCGGCACGGCCGGCTATCTCACGGCGCTGGCGCTGCGCGCGAAGTTGCCTGAACTCGAGGTCACGCTGATTGAGTCTTCGACGATCCCGATCATCGGCGTCGGCGAGGCGACTACCGCGCTTTTGAACCACTTCCTCCACGCCTACCTGGGGCTCGACATTCTCGATTTCTACGCGCGGGTAGAGCCCACTTGGAAGCTTGGTATTCGCTTCGAATGGGGGCTGCCTGGGGACTATTTCTACAATTCTCCCTTTCAATTCGGAAAATTGCTCGAGTCGCTGGTGTACGAAGGCGACATCAACAAAAACTGTCTGGGCTCGCGTTTGATGACGGCCAACACCACGCCCGTGGTTCGTACGGCGGAGGGGGGCCACCGCTGCCTGCTGAGTGAAGTCCCATACGCTTACCACCTCGATAATCGACGTTTCGTCCGCTACCTGACCGAGGAGGCGCGGCGCGCGGGGGTGCTGCACTTGGACACCGTCGTCGACACGGCGGTACCGCTGCCGGACCGCAGTGGCATCGACTATTTGCTGACCGAGGACGGGCGCGAGCTTCGCTACGATCTCTACATCGACTGCACTGGATTTCGCTCGCTGTTGCTGGACAAGGCGCTTGGCTCGCCGTTCGTGAGCTACGCGTCCAGCCTGTTCGCGGACTCGGCCGTCGTCGCCAACGTGCCGCACGGCGGCTTGGTCAAGCCTTACACGGTCGCAGAAACCATGGATCATGGCTGGTGCTGGAACATTCCCATGCCCGACTCGGATCACCGCGGGTACGTGTATTCGTCGGCGTTTGCGAACCTCGAGCAAGCTAGCGCAGAAATGCGTGCCAAGAATCCGGGCATGGCCGAGCCGTGGACGGTGCGTTTTCGCTCCGGGCGGCACGAAGAATTTTGGCGTGGAAACTGCGTCGCGATCGGCAACTCGTTTGCGTTCGTCGAGCCGCTGCAGTCGACGGCCATCCACATGATCGTGGTCGAAATCCAGCGACTGGTCAGCGCGTTCCCGCGCGAAGGAGGCCTGCGTTGCTTCCAACCGCTGATCAATCGAGAAATCAACGAAGTGTGGGACACCTTGCGTTGGTTCTTGGCCGCGCACTACCGCTTCAATCGGCGCCTCGACACGCCATTTTGGCGTGAGTGTCGGGCGCGCACCAACACCAGCGGGGTCGACGAGCTGCTCGCGCTGTACGGAGAGCGCGCGCCGCTCGGCGCCACGGCGCACCGTCTGCGCGAGCTCGACCTTTCGACTTTCGGCGTTTACCGTTACGATCTTCTGTTCATGGGCATGGGGCTCGAGGCGCCGCTTGCGGTGCCCGACGACGACGAGCTCACCTGGCGACTCGCGTCAGCCGCGACTGAGCGGGTGGCCGCGCGGGCGTTGCCCTTTGGTGCAGCGCTCGAGGTGCTGCAGCGTCAGCCTGAGATGTTGCGCCGACATGCGGCCGAGCTAGCTGCGATCTGAGCTGCCTGCACGCACGAGCGCAGATCCGTTTCTCAGCTGAGGCCACGCAATCGCGCGCTCATCTCCTGAGCGAGCGTGGCCTGCGCGCTTCCATCCAGGCCATGCCGATGGCAATGAAACTGAACGATCGCCGTCACGACGTCGCGCAAGTTCGCGGTGAGGCGCCCACTGGCTTCGAGCTCGAGCAAGCTCTCGCAGAGGCGTCTGCCCGCTTGCTCGAGGCCGGCGAGAATGTGTGCCTCTTCCCGAGTGGCGCGTGCGCGCAGTGCGTCGAGCGCGCGGGGCTGCCCGGTGCGCGGGGCCGTCGAAGCGCCGCCGAGCACGTGCGCGTACTCGCTCCACAAAGTCAGAACTTCGAGCGAATCGCTCGACGCGGCGCGCACCAGCGTATCCGTGGCTAAGGCGCTGAATTCCAGGGAATCGAGCCGTGCGCCCGCGGCCACGCGCAGCTCCTCCAGAGCCATCCAAGCAGCCGTGTCGACATCGAAGAACTCGTGCACCGAGCGCATGGCTTCGGCTCCGCCAAAGCGCGCAAGCTCCGGCTGATACACGCTGTCGAACGCACGCTCGATGTGTCCCTGCGAAGTCAGGTGTTCGAGCAGAGCCGCGAGCTCCGCGGCGAAGCTGGCGTCGCCCGCGAAGCGCAGCCGCAAATCGGGCGGCTTCCTCATGAACCAAAAGCCAGAGAGCGCGCCACTCGCACGCCATTCCGATAGTTTCGGCGCGAGAGCGGCGAAAATGGCTCGAGCGCTGGCCAGCGCGCTGCCGTCGCGACGAACCAAGGCGACGCTCTTTTGGAGCCAGTTGCCGCGCTCGTAGGGCCAGTGTTGGCGCGGACCGTGATCGACGCGAGGCGCGCCTTGGTCCAACGAAATGCTTTCGCCGGGCCGCAGAATCAACACCGAAACGGGCGTCGCGATGGCCCCCTCACGCGTTCCCGAGCGATTGGCGGCGGCGCGAGCGACGTCGTCCGGCGGAGGATCGAACGAGCGTTGAAACGACCCCGCGCCGTCGAGCTGGGGCCCGAGCCCACGCTCCCAGTACCAAGGTGCTCCGCCGTCCGCGTAGGGTACGACATAGCGTGCGCCGGCGCGTTCCGCGGCCTGAATCAGGTCATCGCCATCGTTCATCGTCTTCTGCCGCACGGCCCACTCGCTCTCGGGCACGAACAGCAGATAACGTGCCACCGACGAGAACAGGTAATGAATCGGGTAGATGGCAAAGGCCCGATAGCCGCCAAAAACCAGGTCGAAGTCGGCGAGCTCGCGACGTGCCCGCGCCGCCAAGTCGGACACGTCGCCGTCGCGATCACGCCCCGAGTCCGCGAGGAACAGCAGGCGGCCTTCGGGGCTCGAAAGCGCGTAGACGAGCCCCTGATTTCGAATCTCCGGATGCAGGACCTCGCCCGTCGTGG
>JAEUAF010000508.1 GCA_019695485.1 Sorangium sp. | reverse complement strand
CCGGAACCTAAATCCGGTGCGTCTGCCAATTCCGCCACTCGTGCGAGGGGGCGGAGCATAGCATCCTCGCGGGGAATGCAAGCACTCTCCGTGGTGGGTTTTGGGCGTCGCGGGGGCGGGTTTGGGGTGTTCGCAGCGCTTCGGACTCGCTGCGCGCACGTCAGTCGCGCGCGGACCGGCCGCGAGGACTGGTTTCGGCGCTTCGGTTCAGGCTCGAGGCTCGGGCTGGCTACCCGGGGGCCACGCTAGATATGGATTTGGTTTTGGGCGAGGCGGAGCAGGCGGGTGCGTTCGTGGCGCTGGAGTTCTTCGAGCAGCCGTCGATTGACGCCTACGAGGTCGGCCAAGATCGCGAGCAGGAAGGTCTGTACGCCGACGAGGAGCAGCACAGCCGCCAGGATCAGGGACTGAACGTGACCGCTGCCGTGGCCCTGCGAGAAGAACCACAGGAAGCGTAGGCCCGCGAGCGTGCCGAGTGAGAACGGCACCATGCCGACCATCAAGAAGAACTTGAGCGGCTGGTACACCACGAAGATGCGGAACATCGTCAATATCGAGCGTTTGACGTAGTTCGGGATGCTGCGCACGAGCTTCGATGGGCGAAGCTCGCCGTTCACGCGGATCGGCACGGACACGACGCTCATGCCCTTCTGCCCAGCTTGGATGATGGTCTCGAGCGTGTACGTGTAGCCGTTGAAGACGTTGAGTGCGATGGCGGCTTCGCGCGAGATGGCGCGAAAGCCGCTCGGCGCGTCGGCCACATCGGTCTGGCTCACGCGTCGAACCACCCAGCTGCCGAAGCGCTGCAGCATCTTCTTGATGGGTGAGAAGTGCTCGATCTCTGCGATGGGGCGCGCGCCAATCACCAGGTCGGCGCGGCCGTCGAGGATCGGCTGCACGAGCTTCGGAATGTCCGCCGCGCAGTATTGGTTGTCGGCGTCGGTGTTGACGATGATGTCCGCGCCGCGCTCGAGGCAGGAATGAATGCCGAGCATGAATGCGCTCGCCAGACCCTGGTTCGCCCGAAAGCCCACGACGTGGTGCACGCCGTTCTCGCGCGCGACTTTCACTGTCTCGTCGCTGCTGCCATCGTCGATGACCAGCACTTCCACCGTGTCGATGCCGGGCACTGACGCCGGCAGATCAGCGAGTGCGATCGCCAGTGTCGGGGCTTCGTTGAAGCACGGGATTTGGATGATGAGCTTCATGGGGTCGGGTCGACCCCGCTCTAGCGCGTCGCGCCGCCACCGGGAATGGCCTTTGACGCTCCGCGCGGGGGCTCCTGGCTAGGCTCAGCAGGTGTCGATGGGTCGGCCAGTGGCCCGGGCGCTTGGGTCGGGCTGACGCACGCGGCTGAATCGAGTTATGAAGCGGCGTGCAAATCCGCCTGGCTGTGCTGTTCGCGCTGATTTTTGGGGTCCTGCTCGGGTGCGAAGAGCTTCACTCGCCGAAGTGCCAAGCGGAGTGCGAGAAAACTGGGCGCTGCACCTGGAAGGGCGGCGCGTGCGTCGCGAGCTCCGACGCGGAGTGCAAACGCGCGCTCGCCTGCCAAAAGCAGGGGCAATGCGCGCTGGTCGGCGAGGCCTGCGCGGCGACGGCCGAGGTCTGCAAATCCTTCCCGGCCTGCGCGGTCGAGGGGCTGTGCGGTGTTCAAAACGGGGTCTGCGCCGCGACCAGCGCCGAGCATTGCAAGCCCACCGAAGGCTGCCGCGATGCGGGTCGTTGCAGCGCGGTCGGCGGCACTTGTCTGCCCCGTGACGCGGACTGCAAGAGCTCGCTCGGCTGTACCAAGTTCGGCCGCTGCACGCCGGTCGCTCAAGACTGCAAGACCACGACTAGCGCGGACTGCGAGCTCGGGGAAATGTGCAAGCTGCAGGGCTACTGCACGTTCGCCAACGGCCGCTGTGATCTCACTTCGGATCAGGATTGCAAGAAGACGCTCGGCTGTCAGCGTGTCGGCACGTGCACGTTTCGCACGGACACCGAACACAATCGTATGGAGCGTGTGCCGGGTTGCATTGTGTCGGGCCCTGAGGACTGTAAAGGCTCCGAGGAGTGCCGGCTCAAGCACAACTGCGCCTTCTTCGAAGGCAAGTGCACGAGGAACGGCGGCCACTGAGGCGTGCTGCGACTCCGGGGCTCAGGCCTTGAGCTCGGCGATCAGGGCTTGCATATCGGCGGGCATCTTCGACGCAAAATGCAAGGGTCTGCCGTTCGCCGGATGTTCGAAGCCGAGCTCGAATGCGTGCAGCATCACGCGCGGCGCCGCGATCGGCTGGCCCGCGTAGCCCTTGATATAAACGCGTTCTCCCACGAGCGGGTGCCCGGCTTCGGCCAAATGAATGCGGATTTGGTGGGTGCGCCCGGTTTCGAGCTGGCACTCGACCAGGGTTGCGTCGCGCAGTGCTTCGACGACGCGCACGTGCGTGGTGGCGTCGCGACCAAGTCCGGGATTTTCGGTCGAGCCGCGCAGGCCGTCACCACGATCCTGCACTAGCCGGCTCTGGAGGGTCTGCGCTTTCACGTCGCCGAGCGCGACGGCCCAGTAGCGCCGCTTCACGGTGTGGAATCGGAATTGGTTCTTGAGCGCGCGCTTCGCGGTCAGCGTGCGCGCGAACACCAAGAGACCGCTGGTTTCCTTGTCGAGGCGATGCACGATGCCGAGCGGCGTCTTCCTCGCGCCGTCTCGCTCGACGAGCAGCCGCAGCACGAGCTCGTCCAACGTTCCGCGCTCGTTCGGTTCGAAGGGGACGCTGCTGATCCCGGACGGCTTCTCGACGACGACGACTTGGCTGTCGGCGTAGACGATGGTCGAGGCGGGCAAACCCTCGCTGCTCGGGCGCCGCGCGTTCAACGCGAGCTCGACGCTCTCGCCGGCGGCGAGCGGTCGTGTCGGTTCGAGCACGCGGTCGCCGCCCACGCGCACTTTGCCTGTTTCAATCAAGCGCCGCACGCTGCCCCAGCTCGCGCCGTCGAGCTTCGCGCGCAGCGCGCGGTCGAGGGGCAGCCCTGCTTCGGCAGCGGAGACGACGAACGGTTCGCGCAGACTGAGCGTCGACGTGGCCGTCGCGGGCTTCGCGGGGGCACTCGGCGCTGTAATGGCGTGCGCGCCGGGCTTTGCGCTCGCTTCGAGGGGTCGGCGCACGGTGGGCAAGGCCGTGCCCTGTCGCGCGTGCAGCTTGCGGGCGCGTGCCTTGGGCGAGTCAGCGTTTCGGGTCACGGCGTGATCTCCAACGCGGCTGGATGTGGACTTTGAGCACGTCGCGATAGAGACCGATTTGAGCGCAATGGTCCAGGGTATCGTTCCCCGAGAAGCCGCGCACGTGAAAGCCACCGCGCGAATAGCGCGAGATCAGCTCGAGCCCCATCGGATCCGCGGCCCGCGCCTGGCTCTTCGTGGGGTGGCCGCCGAGCTTGGCGATCAAGTAATTCGCTGTCTCGGTAGTGGACGCATAACCCGGTGGGATGATGGATGAGTGGGTGATCACCATCAGCCGCTCGCCATCCGCCGCTCGATTCGAGAAATCGATGAAGGGCTTGAGCTGGTTCTCGTTCAGCGAATGGCCTTGATAGCCACAGTGCAGCCCGTCGAGCAGCACGACCGTGTCGACGTGCTCGACCGCCCAGGGGTCGGTCAGAATGTTCTGGATGGCGCCATAGCCCGCGCTCCACGCGCTCAAGCCCAGCTTTCGCACGTGCGCGTTCGGCTTCCCCGAGCGCTTCGCCATCGCGCGCTCGACGCTCTCGATCAGGCTCTTCAGGGTCCCGTGCGGGGCGAACGTGGTTTCGTAGGGTCCAGAGCCGATGCCCAGATCGATGCCGACCAGCACGGCCGTATGCATCACCTGCACCCACTCTTTTCGCACGGGTTCATGCCCGTGGAAGTGAATCATGAGGTCGAACTCGCCGTGCGCGTTCACTCCGCCTTTCAGCGGAGCGAGCATCTGCCCCATCGCAATGCCGCGGTCCCAGGGCGCGTAGTCGCCGAAGCCCGGATCCTTCGTGTTGCACGGATTCATCCCGCGCTCGGCCACACTCTTTTGCTTCTGCGTCCAGGGGGGCGGCTTGGCGATCGGGCCCGGACTCGCGTCCTTCGCTTTGGCCTCGCCCGCTTGGCTCGCGTCCTTCGACTTTGGGTCGTTGCCCAACGCGCGGTTCGGTGCGAGCGCCAACGCGGCCAGCAAGGGGAAGAGAAACGCTCGATTCACGGGAACTCGCGAAGAGTGTGCGCGCTTTCAGTTCCATGCAAGTTTCCACTGACGGCGCTTCGCCAGGCCCCTGGCGGCGAGGCCCGTTCCCACCGGCACCGCGGCCGGACCATCGTGCGCGGGTGCGAGCGGGGCACCCGCGCACATCAACTCGAGTCGACGGGGAAAGGTAGGGGCAGAGGGCAGAGGCAGAGGCGGAGGGCGCGGTCCCGTCGACGTTGGGTTTGGGGTGGGGCAGGCGCGAGCGCTTCACGCGTCGAGCCCAGAGCGCTCGGGGACATCCAGTCCCCGCCCGCTCGCGCAGACCGAGTCCAGGCTGCGAGCGCGCACTCGCACCGCGGGCG
>JAEUAF010000408.1 GCA_019695485.1 Sorangium sp. | reverse complement strand
GCGCCCACACCCATGGACGACGTCGGGGGCCGACCGCGCACTACGGCGATCGCTGCGCTGCCATCCGCCACTAGGTCGAGATCCGTGACGGGTCCCGACAAGGTGACGTCGCTGCGGCGGCCGCTTTCGAGCTCTACGATTCCCACCCGCGCGCTGCCCTCCACCCGGAAGAGCGCGTATTTTCCGTCTGGAACCACTGACACATCGCTCGCCACCTCAGTCGCCGAGGTGGTGAGCGGCACGTCGCGCCCAACGCTCGGGCCATCGCGCATCAGGTCGACCACGCTTATCCCCGCTTGCGAGACCACGAATGCGTGCGACTCGTCGGAATCGAAGAAGATGCGACTCGGGCGATAGCCAACGCTGAGTCTGGTCGCCGTCGCCGCGCTGGATCCCGCGTCGATCACCGTGATGTCCTGAAAGCTATCAGCTGGGTCGGGGTTCGTGACGGCGCTCGCGTCGCCCCAGGCGATCGCCCAGGCACCGCTCGGACTGACGGCCCAGGAGTTCGCGCCGCTATGCGTAGGTACCGTTTGCACGCTGAGCGTGTCGGCAGCGAGGCGCATGATGCTCGCGCTGTGGCTCTTCGCATTCAACACGATGGCCGCGCTGTCGACATCTGCGCCGTGCCCCAGGGCGGCCAGATAAGTTGGACCGAACCCCGCGCGTGCGAGCTTCACACTGAGACCACGAGTATCTATCACCGCTACGCGATCGCTCAGCGGATTCGCCGACCACACCCAGCGACCGCTCAGCACGGGAAGAATGAAGGAGCTCTCCTTCTCTTGTTCGGGCGGCAGTGGAGGCAGCATGGCCCCGACCCCGCCCGACGCCGTCGCGCCCAGGTTGCCGGTAGAGCCCCCCAACGCGCTGGCTGCGCCACTGCCCTGCGTATCCCGTGCGCCAGACTCCGGCGAGCTAGTCGCGCTCGAGCAGCCCGCCCAGGCCGCTACCAACACCAGCAGCGACAAGCCTGGGAGTCTCGCGGCCCCCCTAATCCCGAGTTCGAAGCTCATGGTGGGTGAGCCGCGACTAAGCAAGTGGCGGGCCATGAATATTCCCGCCTTCTTTTGCGTCAAAGCGCACCCGGAATAGCGCGTATGGCACGCTCCAAGTGTTGTGCTGAAACTCAGGCTAGCGCGACATCCGTGTCAGGGTCGGGGCTGTGGACGAGTCACGCGCGGCACAGCTCCGGCCAGAGCCGGCGGAGAAACGTGCTCGGAATTCCCGCTATGCGGAGCGTGATTGGCACCGAGCATCCGGCACCAAGCACGCAGCGGGCGCCTAGGACGGCGGTGTCACGCCCTTCGCGCCGCGCTTTGCGAAGTACGCGCGCAGCGCATCGCGCGCCAATTGCGCCGCCTTGACCTGCCAAGTCGGGGTGTTCACGACGAGAGAGGCGACGGCCACCTCCGGCTTGTCCGCCGGGGCGAAGCCGATGAACCACGTGTAATGGCGATTGGCATCGTAGTCGCTCAGCGTGCCAGTCTTGCCGGCCACTTCGATGCCCGGAAGATATGAAGTGCCGTGGTCATCGTGAAAGGACTTGAAGGCAGAGCCGTTCGACACTGTCTGCATCATCATTTGCGTGAGCTCACTGGCCGTGGAGCTCTTGATGGCTTGACGCAATACACGCGGCTCACGCTGGTCGCGCCACAGTGAGTCCTTGCCTTGAAAGACAGCGGCCACGATGCGCGGCTCGAGCGCAACACCGCCGTTGGCGATGGTCTGCGCCAAAGAAACCGCCGCAAGTGGGGAGAGCGTCGTGTTCCAAAAACCAGCCGAGGTTCGGGCAAACTCCACCGGTTCCTGCGGAATCTGGATCTTGGGCGCCTCGTTCGCGACCACGAACGGCACCGAAGCACCAAAGCCTAGTGCGCCGCCCATGGCTGCGACATCTTCGGGCGTGAGGTGCTTCTGCGCGAGCCGCCCGAACACCACGTTGAGGCTGCGGCCCATGGCAATCGCCACCGTGGCACACCAGCGATCGCGGCGCGGGTCGTCACGCAGCTCGTCGGGCGAAATACGGCTCTTGCCGCCGTGGTAGCACTGCTCGGTCTCAGCGGTGAGTCCGGCTTTCTCGATCAGAGCCGCGCCCGTGACGACCTTGAAAACACTGGCGGCGGGCGCTCCGGCGCGAACGTTGACGTCGAACGGCTCACCCTCCGCGACATAACTCGCGTACGCGAGCAGCTTGCCGCTCTTTACCTCCATCAGAACCGTGCCGGCCTCGGGTACTCGATAGCGCTGCATTTGCGCCCGAACGGCGCGCTGCACCACCGGGTCTAACGTGAGTTCGGCGGTGCGGCCCTCCGAGAGCGGCGCGGTGACCCGCTGCGGGCGTAGATCCATGCGCAAAAGGTCGATACCGTCGAACTTGGGGATCGGATTTGGCGCCGCAACCCCGAGCGGACGCACGATTTTGCGCAGCGGTTCGTTCAGCGGAGTGATGCTTCCGCGCACGACTGGCACGAGCGCGAGGCTGATCCCCGCTGCGGCGCCAACGCCAATCCATCGAGCAAACGCTGCCATAGCTGCCCCCCGGGTTATCGGTAGACCCCGCCCCGGGCCAACAAAGCGGGACCGAATCCGACCTCTCGCTAGGAGTTTGGCCCAAACGCCGCAGCAATCGTGAGCGCTTCGGCCTATGCTAGCCGGAAGTAATCAGATGCCCGAAAGCCCCTACTCCGCGAACCTGGAAGTCGAGAACACGCAGGTCTTGATGACCCTGTCCGGTCCGCACTCGGCGCTGCTCACCGAAGTAGCCCGCGAAACCGGGACCGAAGTCAGCCTACGAGGCAACACCATCTACGTTTCGGGAGAAGAGGCCGACGTCGAGCTCGCCTGTCGCTTTCTGAGCAGCGCCGCAGCCATGGTCGAGCGCGGCCATTCGGTCACGCCAAACGATGTCGCGCAGTCGATGCGCGGCCTGCGTGCCGATCCGACCCGCACGCTGACCGAGCTCTTGGACGAGACCATCCTCATTACCTCGCGCAAGCGCCCGATCGTGCCCAAGTCACTGGGACAGCGGCGCTACGTGGAGGCCATCCGCACGCACGACCTCACCTTCGGCATCGGTCCGGCCGGAACCGGCAAAACCTACTTGGCCATGGCGATGGCAGCCTCGGCGTTGATGCAAAAGCGCGTCAAGCGCATCGTGTTGGCGCGCCCGGCCGTCGAAGCAGGCGAGAAACTCGGCTTTTTGCCGGGTGATATGGCGGAAAAGGTCAACCCCTATCTGCGCCCGCTCTACGATGCGCTCCACGACATGCTCGACTTCGAGCGCGCTGAGCAGCTGCGCGAGCGCGGGCAGGTGGAGGTGGCACCCCTCGCCTTCATGCGCGGACGCACGTTGAACGACGCCTTCGTCATCCTCGACGAGGCGCAAAACGCAACCAGCGAGCAGATGCGCATGTTCCTCACGCGCTTCGGGTTCGGCTCCAAAGTCGTGGTGACCGGCGACGTCACGCAGTCCGACCTACCGCACGGCGCGCGCAGTGGGCTCCGAGAAGCCCGCGATCTGCTGCAAGGCGTGGCGGGCATTTCGTTCTGTTCGTTCACCGACGAAGACGTGGTGCGGCACCCGCTCGTGCAGAAGATCATCGTGGCTTACGAAAAGCGTGACGACGCCCTTCGCGAGGCCCGCGAGGCCAAGGACGCGCGCGATGCGCAGACCAACGCCGCGCGGGCCCCCAAGTGAAGAAAGGACCGGGAATTATCGCATGAACCCCGTCGCGAGCGCGGACACGAACCCGACGCTGCGCGAGTTGTCGCCGCGCGCGAACGCGAGCCTCGACGCTCTCGATCGGGTAACGCAGGCGCTCGCGGCAGGTTCCGCTCTGGCGAGCGACCACATCACGCGACCCCACCCGCTGTTGATCTCTGTGCGGCGCGGGAACTTCTTCTGTCTGCTCGCACCTGCTTCCGTTTGGGACAAGGCTCGCAACCTGTTCGGTCCGTTCACGCCCGCGCTGGCCGAGCTCGAAGGGCGTGTCGTGCTGCTCGGTACCCCAAGTGATCCGGACCTCGATCGGGCGCTGAAGGCTGGCGTCGCTGCGCTGCTTCCGCTCGAGCCAGGTGGGAAAGAGCTCTGCGTCGCGATCCACAGCGCCTTCGAGGTCATGGAACTCAAGGCGCGCAGCGAAAGCCGCGGGCAATGGCTGAACCGCTACCGCTATGAGCTCGGTGAGCTCATCGAAATCGCGCGCGCTCTGACCACGGAGCGCGAACTAGACAAGCTTTTGTGGCTGATCCTGGAGAAGGCGCGCTTCATCACCGGCGCCGACGCGGGCAGCCTCTACGTGGTCGAGGGCGACGCCGCCGATCTCTCGCGCAAGAACCTGCACTTCAAGCTCAGCCAAAACGAATCCGTGTCGTTCGACTCGCGCGAGTTCGTGATGCCGATCAACACGCGCAGCATGGCAGGCTACGTCGCGCTCGAAAAGAAGACGCTCAGCATCGCCGACGTCTACGAGATGGACGCGAGCTCACCCTTCGGCTTCGATCGCTCGTTCGATCAGAAGGTGGGCTATCGCTCGAAGAGCATGCTCGTGACTCCGTTGATCTCGAGCAAAGGCGAAGTCATCGGGGTCATCCAGCTCATCAACAAAAAGCGTGAGCCCAAACGCAAGCTCACTTTGGGGGAGGTCGAACGCGAAGTCGTCGCTTTCGACGACCGCAGCGAACAGCTTCTGACCACGCTCGCGGCTCAGGCCGGAATTGCCCTAGAAAATGCGATTCTCTATGAAGAGATTCGCTCCATCTTCGAGGGCTTCGTGCGGGCCTCGGTCGACGCCATCGAAGCGCGCGATCCGACCACCAGCGGCCACTCGCGGCGCGTGGCGGACCTCACGCTTGGCCTCGCGCACGCCGTCGAGCGCGCCAGCAGCGGCCCCTACGCGCACGTGCAGTGGAAGCGCGAAGACTTGCGCGAGCTCGAGTACGCCTCGCTGCTCCACGACTTCGGGAAGATCGGAGTCCGCGAGCATGTACTGGTCAAGGCCAAGAAGCTCTACCCGCAGTCGCTCGAACTCGTGCGGCAGCGCTTCGACTTCGTGGCGCGCACTATCGAGAGCGAGATCCTGTCGCGCAAACTCGAGGCCATGGCGCGCGGCGCCACGCTCGGCGACCTCGCCGAAGCAGTCGCCGCGCGCAACGGGGCGCTCGCGATGGACTGCCTCCTGCGCGCGCTCGAGGGCGGCGAATCGCCGGGCTCGGTTTTATTCCAACTGGTTTCGCTTCTCACCGGCGCACTTCGGCTGAAAGGCGGCGGCGGGGGATGGGTGCGCGACCGCCGGCGGTCCTCCGTGATCGCCTCCGCATGGTCCTCCGAGGACATCGCGCGCGGGCTCGACCTCCTGTACCGCTGCGAGCGGGCGTGGAAGACCGGCCGCGCGCCCGACGAGACTTTGCTCGTGCGGGCGGTACTGGGGCTGGTCGGGACTTGAGATGAGCTTTCGGCGGC
>JAEUAF010000320.1 GCA_019695485.1 Sorangium sp. | reverse complement strand
TGCATCTGCGCATCGAGGAGCGTTTCCCTGCGTCGGGCTTGGCTCGCGTGGCGGCCGACCTCGAAGGCGTGACGCGCGAGGCGGCCGCGCTGGCGGCATCGATCGTACGCCCCCACGTCGGACTGCGAGTGCTCGTGCGCGTGGGCGTGACGCTGCTATTGGCGGTGCTGGTGACGGTGGCCGCGCAGGTGAAGCTCGATCGCAGCGCTTCTGGCTGGTCCGACCTCTTTCAGGGGTTGGAGGCGCTGGTGAACGACCTGGTGTTCGTGGGCGTTGCCATCTATTTTCTGCTGGGGCTCGAGCCGCGCCGCAAGCGCCAGCAGATCTTGCGCGCGCTGCACACCCTGCGCTCACTCGCCCACATCGTCGACATGCACCAGCTCACCAAGGATCCGGAACGGCTCCTCGGTCCGCGCACGGCGTCTTCCCCAGCTCGCAGCATGACCGCCTTCGAATTGACCCGCTACCTCGACTATTCGAGCGAGATGTTGGCCATCGTCGGTAAGGTCGCCGCGCTATACGTTCAAGAATTCGACGACCCGGTCGCGCTCGATGCGGCGAGCTCAGTGCAGGAGCTCGCCGTGAATTTGTCGCGCGCCATTTGGCAGAAAATCATGATTTTGGATCGCTCGTTGCCCGCCGACGTTTGAAACCGGAGGCGCGCACACGATTCCGAGCCTTGCTGCCGCCGCGTTGGCGCGGTCTTCCAAGGGGCTTTTAGCTCCCAGATGGCGAGGATTTCACGTTATAATCGGACGCCATGAGCGAACCGCGTTTCGAGCGCGCCATTCAGGCGTTCCGGCAGGTAAGCGCAGCAGACCCCGTTCGAGAGCGCGTCGGAGATGACGCGCGCCCACGCGAGCTCGTCCATTTAGAGCGCCTGGTGACGTGGGTGGAGCGCCTGGCGCCCGACGCCTCCGAACCGCTACGCCTCGCCGCACATTGCCAGCACATCGGCCGCTTCAGGGTTCCGCGTGAAAGCTTTCCCGAGGGGCGCGGGGGCTACCTGCGTTGGCGGGCGGCGCTGGCGCGACAACACGCGGCCACGGCCGCCGACATCCTGCGCGAGGTCGGCTACGACCACGAAACCATCGCGAGTGTGGAGCGCATCGTGCAAAAGCAAACTCCGGCGACCGATCCCGAAGTGCAAACGATGGAAGACGCACTTTGCCTCGCCTTTCTCGAGCACGAGTTTCCGGCCTTTTCCGCCAAACATCCGGACGACAAGCTCGTCACCATCCTGAGGAAGACTTGGCGCAAGATGTCGGAGCGCGGACATGAGCATGCGCTGGCGTTGCCGCTCGACGCGCGTGCTCAACGTCTCGTCGCAGCGGCGCTAACCGGACCGAGCAAGGAGCCACGATGAGCGCGACGGGCATAGTGGTCAGCGCGCTCTACGTGTATCCGGTGAAGAGCTGTCGCGGGATCGCGCTCGACCAAGCCGAGGTCGTGCGCCGGGGCTTCGCGCGCGACCGCCGCTGGATGGTCGTCGACGACGACGGGCATTTCCTGACTCAGCGCGAGACGCCCGCGCTCGGTCAAGTGCGAACCACTTTGGAGGCGGGCGGCATTCGCCTCGACTACCCGGGAAAGCCCGCGCTAGAGCTGCCCGAGGAATATGAACGCGGACAGTCGCTCGCCGTTCGGGTCTGGAGTCACTCGGGCATTGGGGTACGCCATGCCGACGGCAGTGACTGGCTGAGTCGCGCGCTCGGTCAGCGCTGCTCACTGGTCTTCATGCCCGAACGCCACCAGCGCGCCGTGAACCCGGAGCGGGCGCGCGCCGGGGATATCGTGAGCTTCGCCGATGGCTATCCATTCTTGCTGACCTCCGCGGCGTCGCTCGAGGACCTGAACGCACGACTTCCGGCGCGCATCACAATGCAGCGCTTTCGCCCCAACATCGTGGTCTCGGGGGCGCCGGCGTACGCCGAGGACGAGTGGGCGAGGGTGCGCATCGGGGAGATCGACTTTCGCGGCGCCAAGCGCTGCGATCGTTGTGTGGTCACCACGCGTGACCCCGAGACCGGCGAGGCGAGCACAGAGCCACTGCGCACATTGGCCACCTATCGGAAATGGGACGGAGCGGTCTGGTTCGGTATGAACCTGATCCACGACCAACCCGGATGGGTAAAGGTAGGCGACAGTGTGAGCCCCGGAGCATTAAGGCTCGCGTTATAATTTCCTCAAGCCCAACGCTCGTGCGCCGTATATCCTTTTGGATGAGCTCGTTTCTGCTGAAGCTCGGCGACATGCGTTTCCCTGTGCGCCTCGGGGAGACCTTGATCGGGCGCAGCCCTTACTGCTCCATCGTCCTCGCCGACGCGCGCGTCTCGCGCCAACACACGGCCATTCGCCTGACCGCGGCCGGGCTCTGCATCGAGGACTTGGGCAGCCGCAACGGGACCCGCGTGAACGGCAAACTGCTGCGAGAAAAGTCCACGCTCCGCGCAGGCGACATCGTGCAGATAGGCGACCAACGACTCGAAGTGGAGCTCGTCGCGGATGCGGCCATCGACGCCAAGCGCCCCCTGGCAGAGACGGGCGACTACACGACTTCGCGCATCGAAGGTGAGACCCCCACGGAGCCGGGCACCACGTCGAAGCCGTCGCACCGCGCGAGCCCGTTGGGGCTCCCGCGCGTGCGTGTCGAGAACTGACGCTCAGCCGAGCCGAGCGAGCAGGCTCCCGATGTCAGCGGCGCCCTTGGCGCTGACTTCGACACTGAATGCTTCGCGCGGCGCCCCGACTCGCTTGAGCGAAAGCGTGGCGTCCCCGTAGGCGCGCGCCAGAGCGCTGCGCAGCGCGGGTTCGACGCGAGCGAACGTCTGATCATCGTTGGGCGCGCTCAGCCGGTCCAGAATGCGCACCAAAAGGGTGTCGGCGGCGAACTTCAGCGGAACCTTGGGGCCCGCTTCCTTTTCGAGCAGAGCGCACGCGCGAAGCGCGCGCCTGAGCGCGGGCACGAACGCGCCTTCGTCGGTCTCGGGCTCGCGCTTGCTCGAGTAGAGCAAGCCGATCTTGCCGCCGCCGCGATCGAGCGCGTAATCGGAGGCGTGCCCGATCAGCACCACCTCGGGGCCGTTAGCAACGTGCGAGTAATCGACCACGTCGATCATCAGCTCGTTCAGCACGGAGTCGCGGATCCACCGGTGAAAAACTGGCAGATAGCCCCCGACATCGGGGGCACCGGACGAGAACACCTTGACCTGAACTTTCTCAGCGTACATCGGCTAACTTTTCGGCAGGAGGGTCGAAAGAGAAACGGCCTTGCTCAGGGCACCGCAGCGCCAATGCGCGTGTAGGCTTGATGGGCTGCGTCGACGAACAGCTGGGCCTCTTCAATCAGCTGGTGCGCGCCTTCTTTGGTGCTGGCCTTGGCGCCGCTGTCCGAGTGCGCGCGGAACAGATACTGCGCGAACTTCGCACCCGCGAACGGGTCCCAGAACACCTTGGTGTCGACCAAGTGTGCCTTGAACTCGCTGACGATCTCGGCCGGATCTTCGCCGAGGTTCTGGTTGTTCTGGCGGGCCAGAGCGCGCGCGGCTTGCAGCATCGCGCTGTAGGCGCGCTCGCCGGCCTCCTTGATCTTGCCCTCATCGAGCAAAACCTGAGCCTCGAACACCTCACGCTCGCTCGCGGCCAGGCCGAACTGCGTGAACGGAACCACCTCGCCGGCGCACTCGCCAACGCCCATATCGCCGATGGTGTATTCGCGCGGGTCACCCCAGTCCGAATAGAAGCTCGGATCTTCCTCGTAGGGCGGCACGTGGTTGAACTCGTCGACGATCTTGCGGATCTCTTTCTTCCCCACGCGCCCCACGAACTTCAGGAAGCTTTCGTCAGGCAGCTTGCCGGATACGTACGCTTGGGTGAGGCGATCGACCACCTCGGGCACGCGCTTCGAAGGCACTGCACCAATCGCCAGTCCGTAGGACCGTGCGTTGCCGGCCAGCTCGCCACCGACGACCAACTGGAAGTGCGGCACGCGGCGCCCGCCCACATTGCGGCTCACGCCGAGGAAGCCGATGTCGGCCACATGGTGCTGGCCGCACGAGTTGAAGCAGCCGCTGCATTTGATGTGCAGCGCGTCTGCGGCTGCATCGCGCTTGTCTTCAGCGAGCTTGAGGTGGCGGCGAAGCTCCCCCGCCAAGCCGCGCGACGACGAAATCCCGAGCTTGCAGGTGTCGGTGCCCGGGCACGACGTGATGTCGGAGATCGTGTCGGCACCCGCGTCACCGAGCCCGAGCGCGGTGAGCTCCGCGTGGAGCGCGGGCAAGTCGGCGTTGGGCACCCAGCGGAAGACCAGGTTCTGATCGACGGTCGTGCGCAGCGAATCACCGGTGTAGCGACGCATCAGATCGGCGATACCGCGGCCCTGAGTCGGCGTGAAATCTCCGAGCGGCAGCGTCACGGTCGCCGTCGAATAGCCAGCTTGCCGCTGCGGCCGCACATTGCTGCGCTGCCAGCGCTCGAAAGCGACCCCGTACGAACCGGGCGCGAGCGTCGACGGCCCCTTCAGCGGGCGCTCGTCGGTGTTCGAAAGATCCGCCAGGAACGCGGTCCAACGCGGGTCGGTGCGCAGCTTCTGGCGCTCTTCCAAAACCAGGCGCCGAAATTCTTCGATGCCGAGCTTCTTGACCAGGAACTTGATACGCGCGCGGGCTCGATTGTCCTTCTCGCCGAGCCGACCAAAGACGCGGCACACGGCCTGCGCCATCGGCAAGAGCTCCGCCTCGGGCAAGAAATCATCGAACTGCTGGGCCATTTGCGGCACCGAGCCGAGCCCGCCGCCCACGTAGAACTCGAAGCCGCGCTCGATCTTGCCATCGACCACGCGCTGCTTGGCGATGCAGCCAAGGTCATGGAAGTTGGTGAGACCACACGGGTTGTCCTTGCAGCCCGAGAACGCGATCTTGAACTTTCTCCCAAAGTCCTGGGTGTCGTCGTGGCCGAGCAAGAAGAACGTGATGGCGTTGGCGTACGGCATCACATCGAAGGTCTCGTCACTGCAAACGCCGGCGTAGGGACAGGCCGTAACGTTGCGCACCGAGTTGCCGCAGGCTTCGCGGGACGTGATGCCCACAGCCGCCAGTCGCCGCATCAAATCCGGCGTGTCCTCGATGTGGATGAAATGGAGCTGGATGTCCTGCCGCGTCGTTACGTGCAGAATCTGGTCGGAGTACTCCTCCGCCAGATCGCAGTGGACCTCGAGCTGCTCGGCGGTCATGCGCCCCATAGGAATCTTGACGCGCATCATCCAGGGCGCGTCCCAGACCGTGATCGGACCTTTGGTCAGCTCGCCACAGGGGAACGCCAGCGTTTGCGTCTTCTCGCCGTCGTGACGTTGTCCGTTGTCGTAGCGCTGACCGTAGACACCTCGGCGCAGGCGCGTTTCCGCGAAGAGTCGCTCTTCGAGCTTCCCTTTCTTCCTGAGCTCGATCTGAGTCTCGTAGATATCGATTTCTCGCGCCCAATCCTCGCGAATCTTGCCTTCGAGCCGCTGCTTCCAACTTGAGGCGACACTCATCTTGCTTTTGCTCCGCTGGCCGCTCTGAAACGGCGTCCCCGGTTCTACCCGCAATTTCCGGTATGACAAGTCGGGAATCCGGAACAAGCCGCGATCCAGCACAAATTATGCGGTTTTGAGAACCCGATTCTTGACCATTTCGATAGGCAATGCACTCCTGAGCCCGCCGGGAGGGGCCGTCGCGGGCCGCGCATGCGGGCGCGCGGGACGACGCTTCCCACTTCAAAGAATGAGTACGGGGGGTCTGGCCTCGCGGGCGGCTCGAAGTAGAGTCACGGGCTCGGACACCTTTCGGATGCCAGCTCCCAGGACTTACGCGAACTCGACCGATTCCGTGCATGCCGGTGCGCCCGCGGCTCGACCCGGCCACTCACTCACGCACGGCATCGTACAAACGGCGACCTACACCTTCGAGAACACCGAGACGCTCGAGCGCTACATGCGCGGCGAAGATCCGGATGCGGATCGCGAAGAGTACGGCCGCTACGGCAATCCGACGGTGCATGAGCTCGAGCGCAGGCTAGCCGAGCTCGAGCACGCCGAAACGTCGGTGTCTTTCGCGAGCGGCATGGCCGCGATGACAACCGCCATTCTGGCGCTGGTCAAAGCCGGCGATCACGTGGTGCTGTTTCGCGATTGCTACCGCCGCACGCGGCAGTTCGTGACGCAGCTCTTGCCGCGCTTTGGCGTGGAGCACAGCGTGGTCCCACCGGGGGATCTGGACGCTCTCAGCGCCGCACTAAAAGACAACACGCGCTTGGTCTTGACTGAGGCGCCGACCAATCCCTTTCAGTACTGCGCGGACCTCGAGCAGCTGTCGCGCGTCGTGCGCGCGCGCGGCCGCATTCGCACGCTGATCGATTCGACGCTGGCAACGCCCTGCAATCTGCGCCCAATCGAGCTCGGTATCGATCTGGTGATGCACAGCGCGACGAAGTACCTGTCCGGACACAATGACGTGCTCGGGGGGCTCGTAGCCGGTCCCGGGCACCTCGTGAGCCTGGTGCGCGACGCCCGCAATGTGCTCGGCGGCATCCAAGATCCGCACGCTGCCTTCTTGATCCTGCGCGGGTTGAAGACGCTGTCCTTGCGCGTGGAGCGACAGAATCAAACGGCGCTCGCGGTCGCGCGCGCTCTCGAGAAGCACCCGCGCGTGACTCGCGTCTACTATGCCCTGCTCGAGAGCCACCCGTCGTACGCCATCGCCCGCCAGCAACTGCGAGGCGGAGGCGGCATGGTGAGCTTCATCGTGAGCGGGGGACGCGGCGCGGCATCGAAGGTGGTCGACCACTGCCGAATCGCGAAGATCGCGGCATCGTTCGGCGGCGCCGAGACCCTCATCGATCAGCCAGCCATTATGAGCTACTCCGAACTTTCGGAGGAGGAGCTCCGCCGCATCGACATCGACCCCGCGTTGATTCGGCTGTCGGTCGGGATCGAAGAGACGGACGACGTGGTCCGCTCGGTGATGGCCGCCCTCGACGCCTGATCCGAGCGCGCTCGCCCCGGACCGAGCACCGCGCCCGGTGGAAGCCGCCGTCTATACCACGCGGGTGACGCAAAAGCGCTGGCTTCACGCAGAGATCTGCGCGCCCCGCAACCGTACCAATTCATTGGCTCGAAGCGTCCACAGGTTGTCCGCTGGCGGATTTCGGCGCGAAATTCGGCGTGCGCTCGCGCATTGAGTGAGCGCGCTCGACAGCGAAGCCATGTTATAAGGCTCGAGTGAGCGGCGCACGAGGGGCACACTTGGAGCCAAAAGTTAGGACTTCGTTTTTGCGCAATGCGCTCGATTCGCTGGAACGAGTGCAGGGCCCGGGAACGCGTGAGCGCTTGGGCGCGAGCGTGTCGAAGCGCCTGTCCCCGCTGATCACGAACGAGCGTTTGCGTGCCACGGCGCCGCTCGATGTGATGAGTGTGGAGGAGGCGGAGGACGTTTTGTTCGCCATCGACGGCATCCTCGGGCACGGCGCCGGAACCTCGATGGAAGACATCGCGTTCGACGTGGTCTCACGCGCGATCGCCGACGGCGTTGCCAGCGTGAGCACCGGCGATCTTGCGGGCACCATGCTGCGGTTGCAAAACTTGCTGGAGTCGCCCTTCGTGGACGTCAATGTTCTATTCGAGATCAACCGGAGCGCGGAGGGCTTCACCTTGGCGGTCGGTGTTTCGGGGCGACCGCGCGCCACGCGCCTGTTGCGGCACTATGCCACCGGCGCCATCCGCGCCGCGGCGCGCTTTGCTCGCGAGTTTGGTGTGAGCGAACCCCGGCTAAGCGGAGAGAGCGTCGGGGATCGCGCGCGGATCAGCGTGGTCGTGCGCGATGACCTGGCGGACGGGACGCCGCCCCCCACCTCCCAGCCACGTACCAAAGCCGCTGCGCGAAGTTCTGGTGCGGCGCCCAAACTTTCGGCAGAGGTGGAGCGAATTCTGGGCAGCCGCGGCGAAAGCGGGCCGCCTCCGCGCACGCCTTCCAGCTACCCGCCGCGCGTTGCGGTCGGTCGCCCCGGTCGCCCGCAGTGATACCCAGACCGCAGTATGAGCTGACGGCGCTCCGGCGCTGCGTAGGCGCGTAGCTCCACCTTGCTCAGCGCAACGACTCGAGCACCACGGCGATGCGCGCTTTGGCACACCTCCTGCTTCTATCGCGTGATCCCGCAGCAGTGTGCCAAGCTTGTGCCACTCGGGATGCTGTTCGTGATGCCCAAGGGAACTTAGCGCATGTCTTGCCTCAATCCGCTTCGCATCGAGTCGTTCCGTCTGACCTTGTTTGCCGCCCTGGGCTTAGCTCCACTCAGCGGATGCGGCGGGGCGGCCTCGGGAAGCGGAGGAATGGGTGGGGGCTCGCCAGCGAACGGCGGAGCAATGAGCGGCGGAACAGGTACTGGGGGAGCGAGTAACGGCGGGTCCGGGACCGGTGGTAGTGGGACCGGCGGATCCGGGACCGGCGGAGCGACTAACGGTGGCAGCGGGACCGGCGGAGCGACTAACGGTGGCAGCGCGACCGGCGGAACCGGGACTGGCGGAGCGTCCAACGGCGGAACCGGGACAGGCGGGTCTGGCAATCGCTTTCCGTGCCTTGACCCGCAGCCTATCAAAGAAGATCTGAGCGGAGGTCTCATTGCGTGCAGCGGCGGCTGGACGCACCGTGCGTCCGATGGGGTCTGCGCCATCAGCGTGCCTCGCGCGACCGTGCTGCCGCCGTCCCAATTTCCAGAGTACGACCAGTGCACGCGTGATGCGGATTGCACGGAGAAACCCTTCGGTTATTGCAGCGGCCCGAACACGTCCGGTGGAGTCATCCCGAGCAATACCTGTGCTTATGGCTGCGAAAAAGATGCCGACTGCGCCACTGGCACGCTCTGCGCGTGTGGGTCGCTGACGGGCACTTGCATCACAGCCAGCTGCCGCACGGACGGCGACTGTGAAGCAGGCTTTCTTTGCGCTTCCTATCTCGCCGATCCAGGCTGCGACTTCCCGGCCTACGCCTGCCAAGCCGCCAACGATACTTGCGTCACCGATAGCGACTGTGCGCCGGGCAAGCAATGCACGGTGGCGAATGGCCCCAACGGCCGCAGTTGCCAGCTCGCGAGCTGCGCGATCGGACGCCCCTTCCTGGTCGACGGGCGCCCACGGCTCGCGCAGACTCTGCCACGCAACGACTGGCTCGTGGCCGGGTTCTCGGCGCCGCGTGACGGCCTCTCGAAGAGCGAGCGCGCTCGCCTCAGCGCAGCGTGGCTCGACATCGCCCGCATGGAACACGCGTCGATCGCGGCCTTCGCGCGCTTCACGCTCGAGTTGCTCGCGTTCGGCGCGCCGAGCGAGCTCGTCTGCCTCTCGAACGCAGCGCTCGCCGATGAAACGCGCCACGCGGCACAAGCCTTCGCACTGGCGAGCGGCTACGCGGGTCACGGCCTCGGTCCTGGTCCGCTCGATACGGCGCTCGGAGTTGGGCCCTTCGAGCTCGAACAGAGTGTGTTCAATGCATTCCTCGAGGGCTGCATCGGGGAAACCGTGGCAGCGCTCGAGGCGCGCCTGGCGTTGGACTCCGCCACCGATCCCGAGGTTTGCCGGGTGCTCGCGGGGGTCGTCGAGGACGAGGCGCGCCACGCCGAGCTCGCTTGGCGCTTCGTAAAATGGGCGCTGCCGCGGGCGGAGGGCTCGCTGCGCGAGCGCTTGCTCAAAACCGTGTTGCAGCTGAGTGATAGCGCAGAGTGTCAAGCGAGCAGCCGCCCGCCCGACGCCACGCTGAAGGCGCACGGCGTGCTCGAAGCGTGCGAGCGCGCCCAGCTGAGGCGCAGCGCGATTGCCGAAATCGTGCGACCTTGTCTCGAAGCGCTGCTTCAGAACACGCCAGGGTCGGTGTATGCGCCAAACACGTCGCGCAGCACGTTGCAGATTTCCTCGAGCGTCGCATAGGCGCGCGCCGCGTCGATCACGCGCGGTACCAAGTTCTCGTTGCCTTGTGCCGCGCGCCGCACGGCCTCGAGTGCCGCCCCGACTGCACTCGAATCCCGCGCCGCCTTGAGCGCCGTAAGCTCCCGCACTTTGGCTCTCCCCACGTTCTCGTCGATGCGCAGCGTGGGGATCGGCTCCGCCTGCGAGCTCGAAAATGCGTTCACGCCGACCACGGTGCGCTCGCCGCGAGCAAGCTTGGTCTCGAATTCGTAGGCCGAAAGCGCAATCTCGCGCTGCGGGTAGCCCCCCTCGACCGCG
>JAEUAF010000271.1 GCA_019695485.1 Sorangium sp. | reverse complement strand
GGCTCGCCTAGGCCGTGCGCGCGCCCGCGGCGATGGCGCTGACTTCGTCTTTGGTGAGCGCGATTTTGCGAGCTTCCCAATTCTCCGTCAGGTGCTCGGGCGAACTCGTGCCGGGAATGGGCAGCATCACCGGCGAGCGCGCCAGCAGCCACGCGATCGCGATTTGAGCGGGTGTCGCGGCGTACTTCGCCGCGGCCGCGGCTAGCGCCGGTTGGGGCTTGCCGAGCGCGCCCACGGCAAGTGGGAAGAACGGCAGGTAGGCGATGCCGTGCGTCTCGCAGGCCAGCAACACCGCCTCCGGAGACTCGACTTCGGCGTGGCTCATCTTGGCGAGCTGCCCGCTGCCGCCGCCGACGTTGAACAGGTTCTGAACGGCTACGATGGGCGTCCTCTCGAGCGCTTGCGTGAGTTGTTTCGCGTTGACGTTGCTGAGCGCGAGGTGCCGAATTTTCCCCTGCTTCTTGAGGTCGATCATGGCATCGAGCGATTCGAGGAATGGCGCGGTGCCAGGCGCTCCGATGTAGCGAAAGTGCACGATGTCCAGCACATCGCGCTTCAACTCGCTGAGGTCGTGCTCGCAACCCACGCGGAGCTCCTCGGGCCGTGAGAACGCAGCCCAGCCTTTGTCGGGCGTGCGCTTCCCGCCGAGCTTCGAAGCAATCACCAGATCCTTCGGATACGGATGCAGCACCTCGGCGATGAGTCGATTGGCGACGTGCGGGCCGTAGTACCAGGACGAATCGATGAAATTTATGCCAAGCTCGATCACTCGCCGCAACACGGCGCGCGCCCGAGCGGGGTCCTCGGGCTCGCCCCAGACGTCTTTGCCCGGTAGGCGCATGGCGCCAAACCCGAGTCGTCGCACCTCGAGATCGCCAAGGCGAATGCTGGCAGGGGAAAGCGCGAAGCCGTCGGCAGCGTTCATGGCGGCGAGGCTATCACGGCTCGTTCGGCCCGGATGGTCGAGCGCTTGGGCTCGCCCGCGAAAAAAGCGCGTACGCGCTGTATCTTTTTGCCAATCGTCTACGTTGTTCCGCCATGAATACCCCGAGCGAGCTGCCGGGCTCGATTCAGAGCACCTGGCGTGGCTTCATAGAGACCTACGAGGCCCTGCGGCCTGACCTCTATCGCTACTGCCGCCACCTGGCGCAGAGCCCTTGGGATGCCGAGGATCTCACCCAGGACGCGCTGGCTCGAGCCTTCGTCACGCTCGGTCAGATGGGGCACGCGCCGCCGAACCCACGCGCTTGGCTGTTCCGGGTCGCTTCGAACCTGTGGATCGACCAGATACGCCGCCGGCGTCGCGAGGAACCACTCGACGTGGTGCTGGCGCACGAGCCGGGGGCCGTGAACGATCCGCGTGCGCTGCGTGAAGCGGCCGGATCGCTCTTCGGACAGCTGTCGCCGCAGGAGCGTGCAGCGGTCATTCTCAAGGACGTCTTCGAGTTTTCCCTCGAGGAGACGGCCGAAACCCTGTCGACCAGTGTCGGCGCGGTCAAGACCGCGCTCCACCGCGCGCGCGGCAAGCTCGTCGAGTCGCCCAGCGTCGTAGCGAGCGTGCCCCCTCCCGCATTGCTCGACGCATTTTGCGCCGCGTTCAATGCAGGCGATCTCGATCGGCTGACCGCGTTGTTGCAAGAGGGTGCGAGCGTCGAGGTGGTGGGTGCAACCACGCAATATGGGCGCGAGGCGGCGCGGCGCACCGTGCTTTCGGGCATGCTGTTCGGCGTGAAGCTGATGGCCGCTGCCGATGTCAATGGCTGCATGGACGCGCGCTTCATCCAAGGCGTCGTGCCGAGCGCGCCGCGCGTCGAGGCTCGACTCCACCGTGGGTCTTGGGTCCTGCTCCATTGGTACGCGCATCACGACGGCGAAGCCGTGCGCGCCCTCACGCGCATCGAGTCGGACGACGCACACGTGACGCGCTTGCAAAACTACTTCTACAACCCTGAACTGATCGCCGAAGT